>JANMZU010000240.1:0-3508 GCA_031383585.1 Betaproteobacteria bacterium | reverse complement strand
GCGTGCAGTTGTTCGTTGGCGTCGTTACTGACCGTCAATGGGAGCTGTTCACGGTAGCGCTCGACGAGCCTGAACTGTTGACGCCGGCGCTGGCAACCAACACGCAACGAGCCCAGTCGCGGGCGACACTGATTCCGGTGGTGGCAAAGTTACTCAAAAAGCACAACGCAGCAGATCTGGAGAGTCTTTGCGAGCTGGCCGGTCTGCCGTTCGCGCGGGTGCAGACGCCAGCGGACCTGTTCTCCGATCCGCATCTATGTTCGGCGGGAATGACGCCGATAACGCTTGCGAATGGCCTCGAAACGGTAATTCCTTCACTGCCAATTCAGTTTGGTGACTGGCGCCCCGGCACACGCACTGCGCTGCCGAGTGCTGGGCAGCATACGGCCGAAGTTCTGGGCGACGGAGATCATTTCGAGCCAGAATTCAGTCTTGGAAAACGCCCTGAAGCGTCCTGATAAAGAGGAAAAGCTGGCCGTTGATGGCGGCGCACCAATGGACAGTAATGCGCAACAATTTGCCGACGACCTGCGGTCCGAAGTTGCAAAGTGGGGCAAGATTATTCGCGACACGCAGTTCCAGCTTGAATAGAGCCGAGCCACCTCGCGTTTGCGAATCATGACGCGCATCAAGTCGGCCAGATAGGTCAGTGCCGCGTCAGGCAAATGCCGTCAAATGCGAGATGTAATATACAATCAACACAATAATATTCCTCGGAGGGGGTGCACTAATGCTGAAGAATCCTAAGGATTTCTGGGCCGGCGTAATGTTTGCAGTGATCGGATTTGCGTTTGCGATCATCGTCAAGGTTTACGAATACCCGATGGGTACTGCGAGCAGAATGGGGGCCGGCTATTTCCCGTTTGTCCTCGGCAATATCATGGGGATGCTCGGGCTAATCATTATTGGTCAGGCCTTGCTCACAAGTGGTGTGCGCGTAAGCAAATTTGCCTGGCGCCCGCTGGCATGGGTGTTAGGGGCGTTCGTGATTTTTGGGCTTATCGCCAAGCTGGCAGGCTTGGTCATCTCGATTATTGTTTTGGTGCTGGTTTCATCCTACGGCGGACATGAGCACCGCTGGAAGGAAGCCCTCATATCAAGTGTGGTTCTCGCTATTACCTCGGTTGCTGTGTTCGTGTACGGTCTGAAATTACCGTTCCCGATCTGGCCTGAATTTCTCGGTTAAGGACAGCGATGGAACAGCTATTTTCAAATCTCGCGTTAGGCTTTGGCGTCGCACTCACGCTGAACAATCTCATGTATTGCCTGGTGGGTTGCTTGCTCGGCACCTTGATCGGTGTATTGCCTGGCATCGGTCCCATCGCCACCATCGCCATGCTGCTTCCAGCGACGTTTACACTGCCGCCGGAGTCGGCCCTCATCATGTTGGCGGGCATCTATTACGGCGCGCAATATGGGGGCTCCACGACCGCTATTCTGATTAACATCCCAGGGGAGTCCTCGTCGGTCGTAACTGCCTTGGATGGGTATCAGATGGCCCGACAGGGACGCGCCGGGCCAGCACTGGCTACGGCGGCGCTAGGCTCATTTTTTGCGGGAACGGTTGCTACATTTCTGCTGGCCGCTGCCGCTCCGCCGCTCGCACAAATCGCGTTCAAGTTTGGACCGGCTGAGTACTTCTCGTTGATGGTACTTGGCCTGATTGCTGCCGTCGTTCTCGCGCATGGCTCGGTGTTGAAAGCGGTGGCAATGATTTTGCTCGGACTGCTGCTGGGTCTTGTTGGTACCGATGTCAACTCGGGTATGGCGCGGTTTAGTTTTGGAATCCCGGAACTGACTGACGGAATCGGCTTCGTCGCTGTGGCGATGGGCGTGTTCGGGCTCGCCGAAATTATCAAGAACCTTGAGCAAGGTGATGAAAAGCGGGAGGTATTCCTGAATAAGGTTACAAATCTGTGGCCAAGCAAGCAGGATTTCAAGGATTGCTGGGCGTCGGTTCTGCGCGGTACTGGATTGGGATCGCTACTGGGAATCTTGCCGGGGGGTGGCGCGGTGCTTGCATCCTTCGCCGCTTATACGCTTGAAAAGAAGCTTGCTAAAGATTCCTCCAGGTTTGGCAAGGGCGATATTCGCGGTGTGGCAGCGCCGGAATCGGCTAACAATGCAGCCGCTCAAACTTCATTTATCCCGCTGTTGACGCTCGGCATTCCGCCGAACGCGGTGATGGCGCTGATGGTTGGCGCGATGATTATTCAAGGTATTCAGCCTGGCCCACAGGTGATGACCGAACGTCCGCAATTGTTTTGGGGGATGATTGCCAGCATGTGGATCGGCAATCTGTTGCTTGTCATTCTTAATTTGCCGCTTATTGGGATGTGGATCAAGCTACTCACCGTGCCGTATCGCATGCTGTACCCCGCGATTCTGGTGTTTTGCGGTATCGGTGTGTATTCACTTTCCAACAGCCCGTTCGATGTGGTGATTACGGCGATGTTCGGGTTCGTCGGCTACCTTTTTGTCAAGCTCGATTGCGAGCCCGCGCCGCTGCTGCTCGGATTTATCCTCGGGCCGATGATGGAAGAAAATCTGCGCCGAGCCATGCTCCTCTCGCGAGGTGATCCTATGACTTTTGTGACGCGTCCCCTCTCTGCAACGTTGCTCGCGGTTTCGCTTTTGTTGTTGATCATCATCATGCTTCCAGCAATCAGGAAAAAGCGCGAAGAGGCGTTTGTAGAGGAGTAGTACTTACCTCGGCTGTCACGCGATAAGAAACCCCGTCCAGCGCGGGGTTTCTTACTCTTGTCATCATTTCCGCATAACGTCCAGCCGTATCTGTCTCGCGTAAAATGTAGCTATGGACGAATTGGTACCCCCCCGGAAGCCTGAGCCCCACGAATGTTGTGGCACCGGCTGCATCCCTTGCGTAATGGATATTTACGAAGAGGAGCTTTACGAATACGAGAAAGCAATCAAGCGCTCCGCCACAGAAAGTGCCAATTCAGGCGCAGTTAGCTTAGCTGGGCCGGGAGCTCAGCAAGGGACTTCAGTTCCCGATCCGGTATAACCCCCAATCGCTCCACAGGCCCCGACGACCGGTTGATCCAAAATGTAGTGAAACCAAACGCCTTGGCACCAGCGGCATCCCACCCATTGCTGGATACAAAAGCGATCTCGCCCGGTACCGCACTCAAGCGATCAGTGCACAGCTGGTAAACCGCCGGGGCAGGCTTGAAGACGCTGATCTCACTGACACTGAGCACCGCGTCAAAAAATTTTCCGATGTAGTTGTGTGTGACTACTGCATTGAGCATCTCCGGGGCGCCATTTGAGAGAATGGCCCGCTTCGCTGTCGGAAGGTTGTTCTGTAAATATTGAAGTACGGCAAGTGTGTCGTCGAATAGTGCCAGCCGGCGATAAGCATCATTGAGCCGCTTCACTGCCAAATCGGAAAACGGCAGGCCCAACGACTCACAGGCGAATTGCAAACTCTCGTGAGTGACTTGATTGAAGTCCACATAGCGCCCCATCAGACTGCGCAACCACGAAT
>JANMZU010000234.1:0-1510 GCA_031383585.1 Betaproteobacteria bacterium | reverse complement strand
CATTTCATTGTTGCTGGAAAAGAAAACAGAGGGCACATCTTTGGAAATTTCCAATAGCCTCCCTTCGAAGACGATTCGTAAAGTGTTCTGGCAGGGCTTTCTCACCAATGTACTAAACCCGAAGGTGGCATTGTTCTTCCTTGCTTTTCTGCCACAGTTCATCTCCGCAGATAGCCCGACCAAGCCAGCGGCATTTGTGTTGCTGGGCATCATTTTCATATTCAATAGCCTGTTCGTCACTCTGACGTTCGCAGCCCTTGTGGCACAAGTTCAGTCTCAAGCCAACGCACGTTTCAAGCACGCATCCCGCATCGTGTTGTGGCTCAACCGTTCCTGTGGCGCGCTGTTTGTAGCCATCGGTGTCAAGCTTGCCCTTACCGAGAAACCCATATGAGTGATCCAATTGTCGGCGTCGTGATGGGCTCTCAATCGGACTGGGACGTCATGCAACATGCAGCCAAGGTATTGCGCGATTTTGGCGTGGCGTTTGAGCATCGGGTAGTCTCGGCACATCGAACGCCGGACGCGATGTTTGAATACGCTGAAAGTGCTCGCGAACGCGGCCTCAAGTGCATCATCGCTGGGGCAGGCGGTGCGGCACACTTGCCGGGGATGATTGCCAGCAAGACGACGATTCCAGTACTCGGCGTGCCGGTGCCATCGAAACATCTGGCGGGTCAGGATTCGCTCTATTCAATCGTGCAAATGCCAAAAGGTATTCCAGTCGCAACATTTGCCATCGGTGAGGCCGGTGCGGCCAATGCGGCGTTGTTTGCTGTCAGCCTGCTTGCGGGCGGCGACGAGAGCCTGGTCACCAAGCTAAGCGATTACCGTGAAAGCCTGAAAGAACAGGTCGCGGCCATGCAGCTTCCAGAAGTTCTCTAGCGCCATGATCCTCCCCGGCGCAACACTAGGTCTGGTGGGTGGCGGTCAGCTTGGCCGCATGTTCACCATGGCCGCGCGCAATCTGGACTATCGGGTAACGGTCCTCGATCCGGATCCCCTTTCGCCCGCCGCGGAATTCGCAAGCGGTCACCTGAACACGGCCTATACGCATCCGGTGTCACTGGACGAAATGGCGAAGACTTGCGCCGCCGTTACAACGGAATTTGAGAACGCGCCGGCTGAAGCCTTGATCGAACTGGCCAGACGCACCACGGTGCGGCCAAGTGGACATGCGGTGGCGATTGCCCAAGACCGCACGATAGAAAAGAACTTCTTCGCCTCGAACGGATTTCCAGTCGGGCCGTTCGCAGTTATTCAGAGTAGCGCGGACATCGATGATGCATTACGCAAAGTCAAGCTGCCAGGTGTGCTGAAGACGGCGCGTTTCGGCTACGACGGTAAGGGACAAGCGCGGATTGCAACGCGCGAAGCGCTTGAAGCCACCCTGGTCGACTGGAAAGGTGCGCTCTGCGTGCTTGAGGAGTTCGTGCCACTGGTGAAAGAGATTTCTGTGGTGCTGGCGCGCGGCGCGGACGGTAAAACTGCGCTATTTCCAATTGCCGAG
>JANMZU010000648.1:0-6576 GCA_031383585.1 Betaproteobacteria bacterium | reverse complement strand
ACGCCTCGTTAAAAACTTCCAGCGGTATGCGTGAGCGGCCCGCAATCGGATCGCAGATCAACACCTCGGTGTCAGTGATGCCCTCGACCACCACAAAATGAATAAATCGTAAATGCGCGAGGAACGGGCGCGGCAGATCAGCCAGTGCGTCCGGCTCGCGCGTGTAGGCCTTGCAGTCGAGGCCGTAGTGGCGTGCCGCGCGCGCGATTTCGGCGGCATTGACGCAGTCGCGCGACACACCGGTAATGGTGCGTAATTCTTCGAGACTGACGTGCCTGCCGTAATGGGCCAGCACCATCGCCAGCGCCGCGACACCGCATTCGGTGGTTTGAAATTGCAGTCGCGTGGGGACGCGGACATCCCGCAGCGGCAGCTTCATCGCGGTGTCGCAGTGGACGTCGTTTTTTCCCGGAACAGCTCTGCGCGCGGATTGTGCAGATCAGGGCGTGGGGAATAACTAAATTCGTCGCGGGCGCGCAGCCATACCAGACGGGCGTCGCGCGAAAAATTAACGCGCTCGACATGAGATAAGGGCAAGGCGGGCGGTTTGGCGCAGATGTTCAGCACGGCAAAGAGAGAGTGACGGCGTGGTGTGAATGGAAGGGCATTGCGATCAGGCGACCGGCGTTGGGCAGCGTGGCGTGACGTGCCAGCACCACCGAACGTGAGTGTCGGGCGATTCGCCTGCCTTGACAATAGTCAAAATTGACTGGTTTCGCGATGAGTAGATTAGTGCTTGACATGTGTTACCTCATACAAACACGTAGATTCAGCATTGACGAGGCCCGCAGCCAATAAATGCCGCGAAACCAGCGCCAATGCTGGTTCTTAAAAATTGATTTCGCCACCATCAAAGCGCGTCGCGTGCGACGGGAGCCTAAGAAGCCAGTCAATTTTGACCGTTGCAAAATCGGGCGAAATCGAGCGACACTGAAGCTCTGCAGAACAATACATCAAACCATTACCACTCCCATTCTGGATCGAATGTCCACGCGCACCCCTATCCCTACTACGTTCATCCCCACCCCCGTTTCAACCGCCGCCGACATCCGCGTCGCGTCGCTCACCTTACCGGCGCCGGGCTTCGAGGGGTTTACATTTCCACGTTACCGCGGACTGCTGCTCGCTACTGAGCAGCCTGAAACCACACAGGAGCGGCGGGCCGTGGGCGCGTGGCTTGGTGAGACGCCGGTCGGCCTCGCGTTTTTTTCACGCGCCTTCAAGGAAAACACCCAGCGACAACTGCTCTCCGTAATGGTGTCGCCGCTATTGCGCCGCCAGGGCGTGGGCACGCGGCTTCTTGCCCACGCCAGTGCGATGGCCGCGACCGAGGGCATCACCGGCTTCTTGAGCATTCATTCCAGCCAGATCCCGTCCTTGGCCGCCTTCGTTGCGCTCTTGCGCACCAACGGCTGGGCGGCACCGGAGGAGAAAGAATACCGGCTGGCCGGCAAGGCTGCATGGGCGCTCGAAGCCTTGCACGATTGGGCACCGTTTCTCACGCGCCTGCACCGCAATGGATTTGGCGTTACGCCATGGAGCGATTTGAGCGACGCGGACCGTGTTGCAATGGCATGGCTGGTCGATTCTCGGCTAAAGGAAGCTGACCTCAAATTCAGTCCATTCAACGCCGAGAAACATCTGAACATCGAGCCTGAACTTTCGATACTGCTGCGCCGCAAAAGTGAAATCGCCGGCTGGATTTTGGGCGCCCGCGGTTTGGCGGAGAACAGTTTTTACTACAGCACTGGCTACGTGCTGCCCGAGGTGCGGCGTGCGGGCTGGCTGATTGGCGGGGTGCGCGACGTATGCCAGCGGCAGGCGGAGAAATTTGGTGGCGATACGATTGCGGTGTTCGAGACCGCACCGCACAATCAAGGCATGCGGCGCTTTATGGAACGCCAACTGAAACCCTACAGCGCCTGGACTGACGTGCGTTACCACAGCGAGAAACTGCTGTGAGCGTCACGTAACCCTGCTGCCAACCAGTCAATATTGACCGGTCAATATTGAGCGTTGACACCATAACTGTGTCTTGCGAAACTGCCGTTCATTGGTGCACACGCGCATCAACGGTTTTATCCCACCCAACCCAAAAGGTCAATCATGTCTATCGAAGCAGGTTACGGTTTTATGCACAAAGTCAATCAGGATGCCGCGCTTGGCGCAATCGTCACACGTGCGTTCGCCAATCAATCCGATCTGGATCTGGCGGCGCTTGCGAGCGAGCACGGCTTCACTTTTTCCAGGGAAGAAGGTCTGAAGGTGTGGGATGAAATTCAAGCGAAGGGAGAGCTGAACGACCTCCAGCTCGAATTGGTTGCGGGAGGCAATTCGCCCGATTGCAGCACCAACACCAAAGGCGGTACAAGGATTTAGCCATTGGACCGGAGACCCTGAGGCATCGAAGGCTGGTGTTTAATACGGCATGACTGAACAATGCATTTTTCTGATCGACGATCATTCGATGTTCCGCACCGGCATCCGCATGGTGCTGCAAGGTGCGCTGCCGGGAATTACGGTACGAGAAGCGGCGTCACTGGAACAGGCGGTGCGTCCGCCCTCGGCAGCACCTGACCTGGCGCTGCTCGATATTGCGCTCGAAGGGGTCAATGGTCTCGAAGGGATCGGGCTGTTGCGGCAGCGCTGGCCGACAACGCCAATCATCATGCTTTCATCCAGCGCCGAACCTGAAACGGTACGCCTGGCGCTGGCGCGAGGTGCCGCGGCGTTTATTTCCAAAGCTGATACAGCGGCGCACATTGTTGAGGTGGTGAGTCGCGTGCTTGCGGGCACGCTGGAAGCAGGCGGCACAGAGCTTGGTGTAGTGGCTGCGGCGACACTCACGCCGCGCCAGTGTGAGGTTTTGGAACTACTTGCGCAAGGCCTGGCAAACAAGGTGATCGCACGGCGATTGGAGCTCTCCGAATTCACCGTGCGCGGCCATGTACATGCGGTGCTGCGCATTCTAGGGGTGACGAGTCGGTCACAGGCGGCTAACGCCGCCCGCAGCCGCGGGCTGATGCGCTAGCCGCATGCCACATCCGCACCCAACAGCGGACGATTTGTCCAAAAAAACTGTGTGGCAAACGGCGCAGTTGGGGTTGGTCTGGCGAGCACCAGACCGAATTCTGGTGGAACAACTGCGGCTGGTGCATGCAAATGCGGCGGTGTCATTTGGTGCTACGCTTATCTCCGCCGTGCTGACCGTGTCGCTGTTGCATGCGAGCGGCCGGACGAGCCTGCTCATGGCGTGGCTAACAGCGGTGGGCGTGTGGTGTGGCGCAGCAGTGTGGCTGGCTTGGTGGGTTCTCCACCTTCGGCGGCCGCAAGCCGCTGCATCTCGCGCAAATTGTCTGACCTTCGCGCTATACGTTTCGTACGGCGGGCTGTGGGGCGCGCTGTCGTGGCTGCCACTGGACCAGACCGCGCCGACACATACGATCTGGCTCGGGTGCGCGGTGGCAGGCGTGCTGGCCGGTGGTATGACCTTCATGGCGCCGCTGTTGCCGACTTATGCTGGCTTTGCACTGCTGCTGTCGATCCCCCTCGCGGCCAATTTCTTAATGCGCGGGACGCCTGGTTATCTGGTGCTCGGCGCGGGCTCTGTCCTGATGTTGCTGGCACTGCTCGGGCAGGCGGTACGCACCTCGCAATCATTGCGCAACATGATCGAATTGCGCTTCGCACACGAAGCCCTGCTCGAAAAATTGCGGACGGAAACAGCGAGTGCAGAGGCCGCACGCCATGAAGCGGACGTGGCGCGCCAAGAGGCCGAAAGCGCGCGGCTCGCTGCCGAGGAGGCAAACCTCGCGAAATCAAAATTCCTCGCCGCCGCCAGCCACGATTTACGGCAACCAATCCACGCCCAAGGCCTATTTCTCGCAGTGTTGGCGGGTACGCCGCTCACGGTGTTTCAGGTCGAAGTGTTGGCGAGTGCAAGAGTCGCGTCGCGCGCCTCGGCCGAAATGCTCAATACCCTGCTCGATTTTTCCCGGATTGAAGCGGGCGTGGTTAAACCGCTTCGACAGCCCTTCGCCATGCAAACACTGCTGCACAAAATTGAGAATGATCTGGCGCCGTTGGCCGACGCCAAGTCATTGGCTTACCGCTCACCCGAGACCGCCGCCGTAGTAGACGGTGACGCAGCGCTGATCGAGATGATTTTGCGCAACTTGATGTCGAATGCGATTCGCTATACGGAGCGTGGCGGCGTACTGATTGCCTGCCGCCGTCGCAGCGGGATGTTGGTGGTCGAAGTGCGCGATACCGGCATCGGCATTGCGCCAGAACACCAGCAGGAAGTATTCCGCGAATTTCACCAGTTAGGCAACCCCGAACGTGACCAGCTCAAAGGATTGGGCTTGGGCCTCGCGATTGCGCAGGGGCTCGCCAACGTCTGCGGACATCCGCTCACCTTGGCTTCTTGGCTGGGACGCGGCAGCATTTTCCGGATCAAGGTACCTCTGGCGTCAGTAGCAGCGATCCCGGATGTGCAGTTGCCGGCCCAAACGCACGCCGTGCCCGATTTGCAAGGCATGCGGGTGCTGGTGCTTGATGACGATGAGGCGGTGCGCGAGGGCATGGCGAGGCTGTTGCGCAGTTGGGGCTGTGTGTGCGATGTGGTTGAGACGATTAGCGCAGCCGAAGCCCTTGCCCAACACCACCGCCCAACGGTCTTCATCACCGATTACCGACTGCGCGAGGAACAAACTGGTACCGCGGCGATAAAGCGCTTGCGTGCAGCGTTGGGCGCTGAATTGCCGGCATTGATGATAACCGGCGACACCAAGCCCGCCCGGCTGCGCGAGGCAGTTGCCAGTGGCGTGCCTTTGCTACACAAACCTGTATTGCCGGAACAATTGTTGCAGGCACTGGCGCAGCATGCGCCTGTGGTGCCTCAATACGCGAGCAATAGCGCGCAGGGCTGAACGCCTATTGGATCGTATCGGACATAAAAGGC
Organism: Betaproteobacteria bacterium; assembly: GCA_031383585.1. Classification (GTDB taxonomy): domain Bacteria; phylum Pseudomonadota; class Gammaproteobacteria; order Burkholderiales; family Usitatibacteraceae; genus UKL13-2. Next base: position 1,613 of record JANMZU010000648.1, on the reverse strand, counting down.
GATGCGCTCCGCAAAACGTGTCGGCAGCAGATACGGTGTGGTGCGATCAATCGGGCGGAAGTTGGTCATGGCGGGATTCTCAACAGCATCGACTGCGACTCTCGTGCAACAATTCCGTCATCCAATCGTTCTGCTCGCATGCATCTTTTCGCGCTTCTGAGTCGGAGAGGCTGCTAGGCCTACACAATTCCCAGCTCAGTGCGCAATTTCCTGGTGAGCTTCAATGCGACAAGCGCGTAAGAACGCTTGATAAGCGCCTTCAACTCTGCGTCCGAGATCTTCTTCAGATCCACGATTTGTACCCACTTCGCGCGCGCCATGTACGGCGCGGGGATAAAAGCTTCACGGTCCGAATAGGACAAAAATAGATCGTCATCGACCTTGAATGCAACACTGGACCGCTTTTTCGAATCAACGCAGGCTACACAGAACATCCTCCCGCCAATTGAATAGACCTGATCGACGCCCCATTTGACGTCACCTGTCGCGTGGGGTAGTGCTGCGCAGAATTTCTGGATTGCAGGTATGTTCACCAGTCCTCGCTGGACATTTCAGGCCGGAGGCCGCACCCGATTGATTGCGGCGGCATTTGAAAGACTTTGCCTTCGTGTGAAAATTCTACTTGGCTTTATGCCTTCTGGGACGACCGCCATTAAGCAACAGCTTGATGATTATTTTTCCCCGGAAATTTGGGTGCTTCATAACCGTGTATTCCCAGAGCATTGCATCTGCGATGTTCGTAGCTTCGGGCGCCGTCCTGAAATGCACATCAACAAGCCATTGCAATGCTGCACTAGCATTTTTGCGCGTAGAAAGACGCATTGCACCGAAACATATAGAACTTGTGTAGCCGTTGTCTTTCGCATAAATTGGCTGCGAATGACAGCGGCGCAAGTGTACGCCGGAGTCTGCTGCCAACGTCATGCCAACACAAGCTTATCGTCAAAACTGCCCGGGACTGCTTTCATCGTGGAACTACTTAGTTTTTCTGACAGCCACACCGGCACTGCAGCAGCAGCGCTCATAGAGCCGCGTACGGCGACACCGTGGAACATCCTGGTCGTGGACGACGATCCGGAAGTTCACACGGTTACCCGCCTCGTGCTGAAGGGCTTCGAATACGAGGGGCGACCGCTGCGCATCATCAGCGCCCATGACAGCATCGAAGCCAAACGCTTTCTCATTGAGGAGGCGGATTTGGGGCTAATCCTGCTCGATGTTGTGATGGAGCGGGACATGGCGGGTCTGGATCTGGTGCGCTACATTCGCGATGACCTGCAGAACCATGACATACGAATCGTGCTGCGAACCGGTCAGCCGGGTGTCGCACCAGAGGACGGAGTCATTCGCACTTACGACATCAATGATTACAAGAGCAAGACTGAACTTACCGCCACCAAGCTCAATACGCTGCTGTATGCCGCGCTGCGGAGCTATCGCGACATCTGTCTGCTCAATAGCCATCGCCGCAATTTTGCGTCTAGTTCCGCGGATATTTTTGTCGGCGAGCGCTCCGGATCTGCGCTTTCCAGTCCCTTCCCGGCCATCGCTAGAAGCCGGTAATTGGGGGAGTCCTTCACCTCGGCAAATGCCGTGAGGACATTCCAGTATTG
>JANMZU010000215.1:0-4732 GCA_031383585.1 Betaproteobacteria bacterium | reverse complement strand
CCGGCTATGGCCTTTTTAAACAAGCCACCGATGCCATGATCGAGCATGCCTTGCCGTGTGAACTTTACTTCGCCCAAATAGGCGATCATCGCGCCAGCTTTGGCCTACATCAAGCCATTAAGATTTACTTCAAGCAGGTGGGGATTTTCCAACTCAAAAGCTTCTTTTGATTCAACGCGTTGCGCTGTTCTGCCGTTGAACTCTGAATTCTGAGATCGAGTATTTGCTCATGGTGGCCTCGAGTAGCTTAGTGGAAATAACAGGTAAGGGTCTGCCGAGTTTAGTCCTATTCGTTATAGGCGGTCCTGTCCCGCCGGACTTGAGGTTGAGTGCGATGACGCCGACTTACCCCTGTGAACACTGCTGGTCCACCAGCTGTGGACAGCACAGTCTACGATTTCTCGAAAATCGCTTTCAAGGTGTAGAGCTTTTCAAGGGCCTCCCTGGGTGAGAGTTCATCCGGCTTCAGATCCGCCAGGACATCCATTACTGGATGCGGAACAGGCTCTGCTGGCGCGGCCAGCGGCACAAACAAACTGCCCTGCAACGCGGGAGCGGTAGCGCCCATTTCCAATTTCCCCAAGTGTTTGCGCGCTGCGCGCACGATAGTCCGTGGCACACCTGCAAGCTGAGCGACTTGCAATCCGTAACTCTGATTGGCCGGTCCCGATTCAAGCTTGTGCAAGAACACAATCTTGTCTCTCATCTCGACCGCATCCAAGTGCACATTCGCCAGATTCGGCAGCTCCGCGTTCAGGTGGGTGAGTTCGAAATAATGGGTTGCGAACAAGCAGTAGCAGCGCGTGGTTTCGGCCAAATGACGCGCAATAGCGTACGCCAGCGCCAGCCCGTCGAATGTCGATGTGCCGCGACCAATCTCGTCGATCAGTACCAGGCTGTTATTGGTCGCGTTGTTGAGAATTGCCGCGGCTTCGGTCATTTCAACCATGAATGTTGATCGACCGCCGGCCAAGTCATCTGATGCGCCGATGCGCGTCATGATTTGATCGACGCGGCCAATTTCTGCGCTTGCCGCCGGCACGAACGATCCGGTATGCGCCAGCAGCACGATTTGCGCGACCTGCCGCATGTAAGTCGACTTGCCACCCATATTGGGTCCGGTGATGAGCAAGAGCTGTCTGGAGCGCGACAGGTCGCAGTCGTTGGCAATGAAATTCTCCACCTGGCTCTCAACGACCAGATGCCTGCCACCCTGAATCGAAATCCGGTCATCGTCAACGAATGTGGGAGCCACCAAGCCGAACTGGGTCGCGTTACGCGCGTTGGCACAAAGCACGTCGAGTTCGGCGACGGCCCGCGCCATCGCGTGCAATGGTGGTACTTGCGGCAGCATTTCATCAAGCAAGGCGTCATACAAAAACTTCTCGCGCGCAAGTGCGCGTTCTCCGGCAGACAGCGCTTTATCTTCGAACGCTTTCAGCTCTGGCGTAATGAAGCGTTCGGCGTTTTTCAGTGTCTGGCGACGCCGATAGTCATCGGGGACCTTATCGAGTTGTCCCTGCGTCACCTCGATAAAAAAGCCGTGCACGCGATTGAATTCAACGCGCAGATTGCTGATGCCGGTGCGTTCACGCTCTCGGCGCTCCAGGTCGAGCAGGAAACTGCTGGCGTTGGTTTGCATACCGCGCAACTCGTCAAGCTCAGCGTCAAAGCCGTCACGCATTACGCCACCGTCGCGCAGGCTGGTCGCAGGATCGTCCTTTAGCGATGCCTGAAGGCGCACATGGATACTGGGCTCCAGAGCCAATGCCTCGGAGAGGCGCGCCAATGCTGGCGTTTGCAATGTAGCTATCTGCCGATATAAGTTGGGCAAGCTGCTGAGCGCATCGCGAAGCGCTGCCAAATCGCGTGGTCGTGCAGACTTCAGCGCGATTCGGGTGGAGATGCGCTCCACATCTGCCCAGTCGCTGATGATGGCGCTTATGGCATCGGTGCGTGGCGCTAGCGCCATGCTCGCTTCGAGTCGGGCTACAACCATAGCGCGGTCACGCAACGGATGATGCAGCCATTCGCGCAGCTGCCGTGCACCCATATTGGTCGCGGTGCAGTTAAGGACCGAAAACAGGGTCGGCGCCGCTTCGCGTGTAATGGTCTCCGAGATTTCCAGATTGCGGCGGGTAGCAGCGTCCATGCGAATGAAATCGTCGATACGCTCGACGCTTAATCCGATGATGTGCGGCAGCACGCCGCGTTGCGTCTGTTGCACGTACTGCAGCAGTGCTCCCGCCGCAGCAAGGGCAACGGGCATGTCATCACAACCGAAGCCTTTCAGATCACTGGTGCCGAATTGCTTTGACAAAAGACGTTTCGCGGACTCCGTGTCGAAATGCCAATCGGGCATGCGCCTGCTGGTCACGTCCGTGGTCGCGAACCCGGAACTCTCGGCAACCACGAGCTCAGAAGGTTGTAACCGTTCTAACTCTGCAGCCAACTGCGTCGGCGACGTTTCCACAAGACGAAATCGGCCGCTGGCCAGCGACAGCGTTGCGATGCCCAGCGTGCGGTCGTGAGCGAAGAGGGCGGCGACCAAAACGTCGCTGGCGTCGGGCAATAGCGCACTGTCGGTCAAGGTACCGGGCGTCACGATGCGCGCTACCGCCCGCTCCACTGGGCCCTTGTTCGTAACCTCCCCGATCTGCTCGCAAATCACCGCCGATTCGCCCACTTTCACAAGTTTGGCAAGATACGGCTCCAGCGCATGGAAAGGCACGCCAGCCATCTTGATCGGCGTGCCCGCTGTCTGGCCACGTGTGGTAAGGGTAATGCCGAGCAGCTTTGATGCCTTCACGGCATCATCAAAAAACAACTCGTAAAAATCACCCATGCGGTAGAAGACCAGCATGTCGGGGTGCTCCGCCTTGATGCGAAGGTACTGCTGCATCATGGGCGTATGCTTTTCGACTGCTCTCTCAAAGTTGCTTAAATTATTGTTTTCATTAGACAAGATGTTTTTTCATTTTCTCAAAATGGCCTAATTTGAGCTACTTTTTACCAGGGTGGCACAATATTTCTGTATTCTAAGTGTAGCTTTTTTGGTATTCATGAAAGTGCCGCCCCAAAATTTGTCTACAATACTAGCGTGTCTACAACCGGCGTGCTGCAATGAAAACCACACTGAACCAATCGCTAGTCCTGACTCGCCTCTCGATCCAGGTTCGCCCGGAAATGTCCAAAGACGGCAAGCTGGTTTTGGTCGAAAATCCCAGCCTCAAGCCATACATTGTGTATGACGACCATACGAATGCGCCAACCGGGTTTGGTGTTCGAATAGGTGCGACTAAGAAAACCTACATTATCCAGCGCCGCGTCAGAAGCGGCCACAAGAAAAAAGACGATGTCAGCACCGACAAAGTCAAGGATCAGGTCATCCGTGCAAAAGTCGGGAATGTGAGCGATTTCGCCAGCATCGACCATGCGCGCGCCAAAGCGCAGGAGTTGCTGCTTGTAATGACGAAGGCAAAGCGCAACCCTAGCAAAGTGGCAAGGGAGCAGGAAAAAGTTGCAATGGCCCTTGAGGCCGCCGAGGTTACGCTGCGTGAAGCCTTCGCCATACACCGCCGAGACCTTTTGGCTCGCCCCGTGGTCGCGACGGAAAACACGTTGGCGGCCTTTGACAAGGCATTCAAGCGGCTGGATGAATGGGGAGACAGACGAATAAGCAGTCTCACTGGTGACGAGGTCGTAGCCAAGTTCGACGCCCTTGCCGCAAAAACGAGGACGGCTGCCGAACAAACCTTCCGCTGGGCAGATGTTGCTGCAAAGACGGCCATTGCCAAGGAGGCAATGGACGCAGCAGCGCAGAAGCGCGTCCCTGTCCTTACCTACAATCCTTTCACCGCCCTTCGTACCAAGGGACGATATCGGACGCGCGCGCAGTTAGAAAATGCTTATAAGAAAAAAGGAATCCGTAACCCTCTTACCGAGGAGACGCTCGGCAAATGGTTTGAAGTTCTATTCACCCGGCGCCCGGATAACCGGACGGGCTGTGATTACCTCATTTTGACAACACTCTGGGGTACCCGTCGGGAGGAAGCATTGCGGCTTGTTTGGGGTGACATGATTTCCCAGGACGAAGCGCTGACCTGTTCACACATCGATCTCACCAAACGGCGAGTATTTTTTTACGATACGAAAAATCGCGAGAATCACGAATTGCCCATTGCTGATGCCGCATACGAAATCCTAATTCAGAGGCACGAAATTTCTTTGGCGGAGAAAAATTCCAAGCGCAGGCAATGGGTATTCCCCGCGAGAGCACGGACTTCCAAAATCGGGCATTACACCGATATGCGAACCCTGCTCGGGTTTGTCTGTGAAGATGCGGGCATCCGAAAACTAACCATGCATGACTTGCGTCGTACCTTCGGACGGTTTGCCGATTTGCATACGTCATATGCAACAGTGAAACGGCTGCTGAATCACGGGCAGCACTCCGACCCAACATCCCGCTATACCGAAGCCGACGAAAAACGATTGACCGATGTAATGCAGCGACTCGAAGTGCTTATGCTTTCCACATGTCCTAAGCTCTACAATTCACTCTATGCCGGCAAACGCGAATTGCTGGCAACGACTGAGCATTCTTTTCCAAGAGCCGAAATGAGCGTTGAGGTTAGAGCATGAACGTCAATTTAATGACATCCGGCGACGACGGATTGCTTCGAAAACTCAATTTCCTCGCGCAACTGGAAGACGGTGTAAGTGTGCCGAC
>JANMZU010000213.1:0-3732 GCA_031383585.1 Betaproteobacteria bacterium | reverse complement strand
ATCACCTGACGCAGAACATTCCTTCTGTTCCGCTGATGTGGCTATTCCCGCTGACGCTTTATCTGCTCACCTTTATTCTCTGCTTCGACGCAGCCGATTCTGGGCGGGGATGGTATCGCCGCGCGCTGTTCTTGCCGTTGCTTGCAGTGATGCTGGTGCTTATGTCTTGGACCCTGGCAAATGGTGACTTCGAATACCGACTTTACTGGCAGGTGGCCGTGTTTTCGACTGGATTATTTGTCGCATGCATGTTTTGTCATGGTGAGCTGGTTGCCCTGAAGCCGCAGGCGCGGCATCTCACGGTGTTCTATTTGATGATTTCGATCGGCGGCGCACTCGGTGCGCTGCTGGTTGGCGTGATCGCGCCAGTGACGTTGCCCGCTTACTATGAGCTGACGCTATGTATCGTTGCGCTCGCGGCGATGGCAACACTTTTGATGTGGCGCAAGGCACACATATCGATAGTCATTATCGGTGGATTGATCACACTCTTTACCGCAGGAGCAGGATGGGTCGCCAAGTCCGAATATGGCAAGAACGTAATCGTTATGACGCGCAATTTCTATGGCACCTTAAGGGTGAGGGAAACGCCACAGCCGACCATGGAGTATCGCCGCCGGACCATGATTCATGGCGCTATTTCACATGGCGACCAGTACATGTGGTCACCAATCAATCGCGACCCAACTACCTACTACAAGGAAAAATCCGGTATTGGACGGATTTTGTTGTTGCTCAAGAGCCAGACTCCAGAAAAGCCTCGTAACGTAGGGGTTGTTGGCCTGGGGACGGGGACGCTCGCTGTCTACGGCGCCAAGGGCGACAGCTTCCGTTTTTATGAAATCAATCCGGACGTCATCACTATCGCGCGCCGCGACTTCACCTATCTCAAGGACTCGGCAGCGAAGATCGATGTCTTGCTCGGCGATGCACGCCTCAACCTAGAGCGCGAACCCCCACAGGCATTTGACGTACTTGCCATTGATGCGTTTTCCAGTGATGCCATCCCTATTCACTTGATTACTCTCGAGGCCGTAGAGATTTACGAGAAGCACATGAATGCGACGGGCGTAATTGCGATACATGTAACGAATCGGTACCTTGATCTCAAGCCGGTGGTCAATGCCATCGCCCAGGCGCGCGGTCTTGGCGTGGCATGGATAAAAGAAACCTACAACGACGGCGATACGCGCAGCGACTGGATTCTGCTGGCGAAGGACAAGGCGCTTCTGGATAGGCCTGAAATTTCTCAGAGTGCGCGTGTCATTCCGCCAACGACGAATCGGCGCCTCTGGACGGATGACTTCAATAACTTGTTGCAGGTATTGAAGTGAGCGCCAAAGTGGGTAGAAAGTACCCGATTCGGACAGACCGCAAGCAGCCAGGCAGAGCGGCCACGCCATCGCCGACCAACCCGGCGCCTGAGTTCAAGCCCGCTTGTGGAGCGTGACGCAGTAGGCATGCGCGACAATTCTCGGCGACATGGTTTGCGAACGCTGTTGCACCTCATTAGTGTGGCGCTACTGTTACCCAATCTGCTACTCGCTTGCGGGTTTCTGCTCCTTGGCCATGCCGTCGCCGGTGCGGGTATCTTTGACTTTATTTATCGTGCGCTGTCCAGTGCATTGTGGCTGGTGACCTGGGGAGCACTCGGTTTTGCGGTCGCCATGATCGCGATTGTTGCCTGCGGCGTGACGCGTCGATGGCGCTGGTTGGGGGCTCTGTGTGTCGCGCTATTATCGCTGGTCAGCGGCGTTGTGGTGATCGCGTTAGGCGCTGGTTCCTACAGCGTTGGCCAGTGGTTTTTTTTGTCACCAGGGGTTGTTTCGTTGGGCATCGGCGGGTGGCTCAGTTGGTCCGAGTGGCCAGGAAGTTTGCGTAATCGTAACCACACCCAACGCGTTGATCCACATCCCTAAAGCTTAATGAAGGTTCCTTCCGCTGGCGCATCACATGGCACGTTTGCGCCTAGTTGCTGGAGCGCTTCGCGCATCTCCGTCAACTTGGCGTCGATGTCGTCGTCGTTCTGGTCGGGGTCGTGATGAAATAGATGTAGCAGCTTGACTTCTGCACGTGCGGCTAGATCAGCGACTTGGCTGACACATGAATGGCCCCAATCAACTTTCGATGGATACTCGTGATCGCGGTAGGTGGTGTCGGTGATCAGCAAGTCGGCGCCACGAACAAAATTGGCGAGCCGTTCGACGTAGGCAAGGTCGTAGCGCGGATCGGTTTTCAGGTAAAGCTCGTTGTCAGTGATGTAGCACACCACTCTGTCGTAGCAGGTAAGCTTGTAGCCCAGGCAGTAGCCTGGGTGCTTCAGGAGCATGGTGTCGACCCGAACCGGTCCAAACTCCACAGTCTCCTCACGCAAGTTGCGATAGAGCAGCCGCGCCGCAAACTCGCGAACGGTAACCGGAAAATAGACACTTTCCATCTGTGCCCCGACTGCTTGCTCTATCGTCAGGTCACCTTGATAAGGACCGAATAGCTCGATCTGATTTCCACGCACATAGAGCGGCCCGAAGAACGGTATGGTGTTGATGTGATCCCAGTGCGTATGTGAAATGAAAATGCGCGCTGACAGCCGTTGTACTTTTGCTGCGTTAATGCTGTCGGAAAGCTGCTTCACGCCGGTGCCGCAATCGAAAATAAACAATGGCTCACCACTGACTTCGACCGTGACACATGAGGTATTGCCACCGTAGCGCAGCGAATGTTGACCTGATACCGGTAACGTTCCCCGCACACCCCAGTAATGGACGGTGACGTTTTCGGACATGATCTCTTCGATCTGCTTTATGAGCGAGTCACGCCGGATCGGCTTGACGATATAGCCATCTGCCCCTAGTTCTTTGGCGCGGCGCCGATCAAAATCATAGGATTTAGACGTGCACATGATGATTTTCATCGAGACCAGCTCTGTGCGACGGCGCAGTTCACGGCACAGTTCGAACCCATCCATTTCCGGCATGATGACATCGCTAATCACGCAGTCTGGGCGCAGTGCGGGAATCTCGCTCAGCGCAAACACGCTTGACTCGAAAGCCGTCACGTCATGACCGACGCTTTCGAGCGCGAGTCGCATCAACTCAAGTATGAACAGGTCGTCGTCAACGATCACAAACTTCATGGTGCGTACTTTTTATGGTTTATTGGCCGCGCTGAAGCGCGTGGCGTTCCCTTTGGTGCAGCGTCCGTAGCCGTTATCGTACCCGAAGGCGAGTCGTGATGCGGCGAAGATATTCTTTGCGTGCTGACGCCGATTCGCGATCGCGTTCGGTGCGGATTGCCTATTGGCGGGGATTTCGAATTAAAAGTGCCCGGAAACGCCCGTGGAATGGCGATCTACGCTTTTGCCCTCTTTCCAGGCGGCGCGGTCTAACGATTAGAGGCCGTGCTACGTAGCTTGACGAAAAGGTATGCGCATACAGCTAAAAATCCAGCAAACCAGATCAGAGACCATACCGGAATGCTCACGCCGAGAATCGGCGGATATTTGTCTGCGCAACCTCCGTACGCCGCGAGAAATTCAGGCCACCAGGCGCGCATCGGCAGGGCATAAACTATCTGGCCAACGAGATCGGTGTTGCAGCTTGTCATTGTGTCGCCCTTGGTGACCTGCCAGATGGCCAAAGCCGCGCCTATTGCGGCAAATAGACCAAGCAGTCCGGCGCTGATCATGGCGCCGAGGCGCCCGGGGCCAAACGCCGCTGCCGCAAGTGAGGCCGC
>JANMZU010000171.1:0-9483 GCA_031383585.1 Betaproteobacteria bacterium | reverse complement strand
TGAAAATGCTCGGTGAGCCGCGCCGGTGCTTGAGTTTTTACTCAGGCGCGGCAGAGGTTTACCGCTGCTTCACGTGTAGTTGCCGTTAGTCGGAAATTGTGTAGAGCGCCTTGACAGCGGGTTTTCGTCATGAGTAACTATGCGAGTACGAGTTTGCTTTTTTTGGTGAACCCGGCGCGCTCGGCATTACAAAAAAAGCAAAAGAATTGACGCAGTCAATTCACGAATTCTGAAACACGGCAAACTCATCGAAAGGTGAGGACGCAAAGTCTCCGGTCTAACGGATTTCAAAATCCGATGATAGCGGGATTACCAGAGAGTCGGGAACGAGTGTTTTTCTTGAGCAGTTGCGCGCCAGTACCACCCAGCAGTCCGAAATTTCCATGGACATGGTTGCCGATTTTGGCGACAGGGCTATTGCGTCGCGATCTCTGTTAGTCCCGTACCGCGCCCGCGGTGCCCTGAGATTGCGCCCCCACAGATCAATGAGCTATCCGATTATTCCCGCGCAAAATTGGCGCCAAGGAGACTTAGATGGCAATGCAATCGTTCGACAATGTTATTTCACTCACCTCCGCCCAAACCGGGGCATGTCGTCGCTCGGTGAAGCCTGAATCGGTTACCGTAATTAATGATTGTCGCGACATCGCAGTTAAGCGAATCACGGAGGTTCTATCCAAAACGTTTGACACGATAGAGAAAGAACTTTTTTCCCTTGCTGAAAACTCTGTCGAACAGGAAAAACAAGCTTTTTATCTGGATGCACGTTCCCAAGCGCGCGAGAAGCGCAGTGCCATTGAGGCGACTTTCAGAAAACAATTTTTGAGTGTTTTCGAGAGAAAAATCTCTGCCGATGAAGTGGCCGTGAGAGCACCACAGGACGACTTCCTCACACTTTCGCTGGTTGACGACAGCGAGCTTGAAGAGAAACTGGCAATGGATGAAATAGCGACGCGCCTTTCGCGGAAGTGCGATGAAGAGCTAAGCGCCCTCTCGCAACGAATGGGTTTTCTACTCTCCGAACCCGAGCTGAAGGAACAGGCTAATCCGATGTCACCGGATACCGTCGTTAAGGCGCTTAGAACCGCTTGCGACCAGATGACTTCTGGATTCGAGGCCAAGCTGGCCGTCATGAAACTGATGGAGCAACACATGGCCAAGGAAATGCACGGTGTTTACCACGACATCAATGCGCATCTGATTGCCTGTCAAATCATGCCTCAGATCCGCCCAACTTTTCGCAGATCGCAAACCGGCGTCCGCCCAAAACCGGCAGCCGCAGCGGCGCCTCTGTCGGACACGAAACCGCTGGCAGATTCAAACGGGAGTGCGGCGGCCGACATATTTGCAACCTTGCAACAGTTGCTGGCAGGAGGCAAGCTTTTTGACTCCAGCCTGAGCGCTGGAATGGCAAATCCACCGCTGCATGGGGTTACAACAGGCAGCTTTGCGCCAGTACCGCCCGGTGCTCGTGGGCAAGCATCGGCGCCTGGACCGGACATGGCACAAATTCTCAGCGGCTTTCCGCTGCCATCGGGCACCACTACGAGTCTGGTGTCGACGTTGTCGCAGCTCCAGTTGCAGACGTCTGGAAACTGCTCAGCATCAGGCGCGCCCGCTGTCGGTGTCGAAGGCGCAGGTGGCGCGCCCTTAGTCGCACACAATGCCGTGCGCGAAATCAAGTCTTGTGGTGTTGCCGATGGAAGTTCACAAGTCGATGCGATGACTATCGACATAGTTGCGATGCTGTTCGACTTCGTGTTTGACGACAAGGCTGTTCCGGACGCGATAAAAGCATTGATTGCACGCCTGCAAATACCAATATTGAAGGTTGCCCTTCTCGACAAGTCTTTTTTCTCGCGCAAGAATCACCCGGCGCGAAGGCTTCTTGACCTGTTGGCAGATGCCTCTGTGTCGTTCATTGGCGACGCCACAAATGAAAACAGCCTCTATCGGAAAACGCACGAAATTGTAGAGTGCATCCAAGCCGACTTTGACACCGACATACAACTATTCAGTCTAATGGTTGCCCGCTTTGAGGAATTTCTCGCAACGCGTGAAGCCGCGAATGCAAACGTTGTTGAGCAATCTGCCCGCGCATTGCACGAGCGTGAAAAGCGTGAAATGGCGCGATTGATTGCGCAGGACGAGACAGGCCGCCGCACGCAGTCAGCGGATTTACCACCACCGGTAGCGGCTATGCTGATCGGCCCATGGACACGTGTGCTCGAGCGCGTTTACTTGCGGGACGGTGGGCGTGATGACAAGTTTCTCGCCGCATTGCAAACTGCCGATAACCTGGTCTGGAGCGTCTCGCCAAAGTTGGACGCAGTGGAGCGCAAACAGCTCGTCTCTATCTTGCCTGGATTGCTAAAGAACCTTCAGCAGGGGATGCGAATTGCCGGCGTCGAGAAAGCCGACGGTGATCGCTTTTTTTCGGCGTTGGTAGATTGTCATGCCGCAGCGGTTAGGGCGGGACTGCGCGGCGAAAGCGTGTCTGCACTGTTCGCCGCATCGCAAGCCAGTAACGAAGTTGCTCCGCTATTTGCGAAACTGATTGCGGAGGAGACCGCACATGTGGCGGCCATGGCGCGGGATGCAGTCACGCGGGCAGGACTTGCCCGATTTCAGTTTACCGACAAAGGGGTAGAGATAGAAGAAATCTTGCCCAGCAAATGCAGCGCCGGGCATGCCGCCGATGGCCGGGCCGACATAGCTAAAAAGCAGCATGGCGCGCAAATGACGACAGCGCTCGATTCTGCCATTGGAAAACTTGAGCGCGGTACATGGGTAGAGTTTTTGCGCGGGTCTGGCGAGAAAATCCACGCGAAGCTTTCGTGGATAAGTCCTTTGAAGGGCGTATATCTTTTTACTAATCCTGGCGAAATTGGGGCGCTATCAGTTGCACCAGAGGCGCTGCGGCGTCAGCTAATCAGCGGGGAGGCGCGAATTCTGCCTGATTCCTCTCTGGTTGACCGAGCCGTTGATAACATGGTGCACTCCCTTTCGGGTGTAATGCGAAGCTGATTATTGGCAGCCAGCGCTCAAGGGTAAAACGGCAGCAGGCCATAACCAGACGCGAGTTGCTTTCCGCTGACTTCAAGCGTGAGGCTCATATACAGTTCAGCATTGGCAGCGAGGCCTTCATCTTTTTCAATAACTCGCCCCAGGTAGTCACTTGGATGAAGCGCGCGTCCAACGACCACTTGATTCGCGTTGTCAGTAAGCTTTAAGTCCAGTGACGGCAGGTCCTGTTTGGCTTTTGCCCGGTTTATGAGCGTGGCGGTGAGCAATATACGACCGGGCTTGCCTGGTGCCTCGATCAATTCTGACCCAACAATTTCAAATTGCGCGGCATCACGTCCCCAGGGAATCGAGCATTTTGCGATTTCACACATTTGGATAAGTGGGGGCCGCAACTCTGGATAGGCGGTCGCCAGCGTCGCTCGGAACATGAAGGTCAACTGGATAGCGACGCCCAAGGTCAGCATAAATGCGCCAGCAATCCAGCCCGCGGAGTTCGCCTTGACCGGCAATGATTTAGTCGGTGGCGCCTCGACAAGCAAAGGGTTGCTTTCGCTGGAAAGATCGATAGCCGGGGGTACCCGTGGCGCCTCAAACGGCTCCAAATCCGAAATGGAGTAGGTCTGCGCCTCGCCGATGCTAACTTGCACAGTTTGCGCGAGGCGCTCCTCTTGCACCGATATGGCTGCCTTTGCGGCGGCTGGTTCAGGAGGCGATGGGAAAGGTTTTGACCCTGAGAACATGTCTTTCGGCGACTGTGGCTCCGACCGAAGGAACAAGTGGTCACTTACCGGCGCCGGGAGACTAGGTGGCGCCGCGGCTGTTTTTTGTGCAACCACGGTCGACGCCGGTGAGGCGGAGGCCTCAGCCCCGCTAGTGCCCCCTCCATCTGTTTCCTCGAGCCGGGAAAGCGATTGAAATGCATTGAATACATGCCGACAACGCCCGCACATCACGCGGCCTTGTCGCACGTTCAATTGTTCGGGCTGAACTTTGAACTGTGCGGTGCAATTGGGGCAGATAGTTAGTAGCATGCGCGAAAGTATAGCCGAGGCCGAATACGCCACGGCACTGTCCAACTTCCCGGATCGAGCGGCTTGTCGGGGATTTGCTTGCTCAGGAGGCGCGCCGTTCACCAGCGATGCATGCCCATCCTTCTTCTCGGCGCCATACTCGCAAATCGAACCATTGACTGTATCGCGCAATGATCTCATCTGCCTGATCGTCGAGGATTCCAGCAAGCACCAATGAGCCGCCGGGCGCCGTATGCGCTGCGAGCAAAGGGGCCAGGACTCGCAATGGGTTGGCAAGAATATTTGCAACCAGAACGTCTCCCACCACCTGCAGTTCAGACTCAACGTCCGCAAAGTGTGCAATTACCTCATTCTGCTTGGCGTTTAATCGCGCTGTTTCCACTGCGCGCGCATCGATGTCCACGCCGTATGCCGCCGCGGCGCCGAGCTTCATTGCTGCGATAGCGAGGATTCCTGATCCTGTTCCGTAATCGATCACCGTCGAGCGCTCTCGTCCAGGCAAGTTTGCCTCAAGCCATTTCAGGCAAAGCCGCGTTGTAGGGTGACTACCGGTGCCAAACGCTGCGCCGGGATCGAGCACAATATTGATAGCGTCCTGCTGCGGCGCGCGGTGCCAGGTAGGTACGATCCAGACACGTTCAGAAATCCTGATCGGCTGAAACTGCTCGCGATTGCGCTCTACCCAGTCCTGGTCTTCCAGCCGACTCGATTCAAAAGGCGGCGATGCAATTTCAAGCCGAAACGCGACGTCATTGAAGATGGTTTGCACGTCTACATCGGCCGAGAATAGTGCGGTCAGACGGCACTCGTCCCAGAGCCCGGTATCAGCACCGGGCTCACCGAAAATTGGTCGTTCGCCAGCGGTTCCGTCGAGTGCATCGTCGACATTAACCGATATTGCGCCCTCCTCCATGAGGGCATCCCCGAATGCGTCCGCATGATCGCGCGGGAGAAAAAAGGTAATGGATTGCCAGTACATTTTTGTCGGCTATTTCACGAACTGGCTGGCCATTCGTCAGTCCGCTTCGCCAGCAATTTTCTTTAACTTTGCCATTCTGGCTTCGAGAAAGTGGATGGACGTCGCGCCTTGAATAAACGCTGCATCGTTCATTAGCTCTTGATGAAGCGGGAGATTCGTCTGGATGCCCTCAACCACCATTTCCGAAAGAGCAGTGCGCATGCGCGCAAACGCTTGCTCGCGCGTATCGCCGTGCGCGATTAATTTTGCAATCAACGAATCGTAGTGGGGCGGAACGAAGTAGTCTGCATAAACGTGTGAATCCACTCGAATGCCAGGCCCGCCGGGCACGTGAAAGCGCGTGATTCGTCCTGGGGACGGGACAAACGAGACGGGGTTTTCCGCATTGATGCGGCACTCGATCGCGTGACCGCGCAATTCGATATCCTTTTGCCGGTATCTCAATTTGTGCCCTGCGGCGATGCGGATCTGCTCCTGAACAATATCCACACCCGTAATCATTTCGGTAACTGGATGCTCCACCTGGACGCGGGTATTCATCTCGATGAAAAAAAATTCATCGTTTTCGTACAGAAATTCAAACGTGCCCGCACCCCGATAACCCATCTTTATGCACGCTTCTGCACAACGTTCGCCGATCCGATCCCGCAATCGCGCCTTCAGCTCGGGAGCCGGCGCCTCTTCAATTATCTTTTGATGACGTCGTTGCATGGAGCAGTCCCGCTCCCAAAGAAATATCGCATTCTTGTGCTCGTCTGCGAGCACCTGAATTTCAATGTGGCGCGGGTTTTCGAGAAATTTCTCAAGATATACCATCGCATTATTGAACGCGCCAAGCGCTTCAGCCTTGGTCATCTGCACGGCGTTGATCAGTGCAGCCTCGGTATGGACGACACGCATGCCGCGACCGCCACCGCCGCCAGCGGCCTTAATGATTACCGGGTAACCGACCGCTGCAGCGATTTTGCGTATCTCCTTGGGGTCATCGGGCAGTGCACCTTCCGAACCGGGTACACACGGGACACCGACCTTGCGCATGGCGGCCTTGGCGGCGACTTTGTCGCCCATCGTGCGGATGTTTTCCGGGCGTGGTCCGATAAAGACGAAACCGGAGTTTTCCACGCGGTCCGCAAAATCTGCATTTTCAGACAAGAATCCGTAGCCAGGATGAATTGCTTGCGCATCGGTAACTTCAGCGGCGCTGATGATTGCCGGAATATTGAGGTAACTGTCTTTCGACGGCGCTGCCCCGATGCAAACGGACTCGTCCGCCAGCATTACGTATTTCGCGTCAGCGTCCGCCTCGGAGTGCACGCAAACGGTCTTGATGCCAAGTTCCCGGCAAGCCCGCTGAATGCGCAACGCGATCTCGCCGCGATTGGCGATCAGCACTTTTTCAAACATTGCCCCCGCTCTGGGGCCCGATCCAAATACTGGCATATAGGTTGCTGGCTTATTCGATGGTAAAGAGCGGTTGTCCGTATTCCACCGGCTGTCCGTTTTCTACCAGAATGGCTTTAACCACACCCGCTGCATCCGATTCAATCTCGTTCAACAGCTTCATGGCCTCGATAATGCAAAGCGTCTGCCCCTTGGTCACCGTTTGTCCAACCTCGACAAACGACGGCGTGCCGGGCGAAGGGCACCGGTAAAAGGTGCCCACCATTGGCGACTTCAGCGTGTGACCCGTGGGCGCAACCGGTCCAGGTGCCGTTGCCATGACTGGCGCCGAAATGTCAGCCGGCAAAACGTAGGTGGATGGCGCCATGGGGGCGGGCGCGTATGTGCCTGGGACGCCGTGGCGACTGATTCGTACTCTTTCTTCGCCCTCGGTGATTTCAAGCTCAGCAATCCCGGACTGCTGTACCAGGTCGATCAGTGTCTTGATTTTTCTCAGGTCCATGGCTTTTTCCTCTCGTGCCTGCTACTACATATTGTTATTGGCCGACGTCCGTCGTTGCGGCGTCCGTTGTTCGTATTTGCTACTACTTGCTATTCGTCGGCGAGCTAATTCGTCGTATAGCTGCTTCCAAAGCGAATTCGTAGCCATCCGCACCTAGTCCGCAGACGACGCCGACGGCGAGGTCTGACAAATAGGAGTGCTTTCGGAACTCCTCGCGGGCGTGGACGTTTGACAAATGCACTTCTATAAATGGAATCGCCACAGCCGACAGCGCGTCACGCAGAGCGATGCTTGTGTGGGTGTAAGCAGCTGGATTGATCAAAATGAACGCTACGTCTTCGGCCTTTGCCGCATGAATGCGGTCAATCAGCGCGCCCTCACCATTACTCTGGAAACTGCATAGCTCGAGTTCTGCGCGCTTCGCCATTGCTAGCAAATTGGCGTCAATTTCAGCCAACGTGGTGCGCCCATACACAGTGGGTTCACGTGTGCCAAGCAGGTTCAAGTTCGGACCATGAATCACTAATATCTTCAACATAGTTGGCAGTTTGCCTCAAATTGCCGGAAATTGTCGAGATTTTAGCCGAAGATAGGCACTTCTATGAGTTGGGTTTTAACGACAACTGTTGTATTTTTGCCCTTGCCGCTGCAACTGTCCGGAATATTGCTGAATGAGCAAACCCCGGGAACGTAATGAAAACAAGCTCTTGGAATCATTATTCACTAATCGAAATTAATGTTTTTTAGTTACTAGTTGGCAGATTTTTACTGATTATCTCGGCCATTTCAGTTTCTGAAACAGCCCCAAGCTTTGCGTAAATGATTTCTCCTCCAGGCTTCAATACGAGGGTGTGAGGAAGCAACCCGAGCCGGTTACCGAGTCGCCGGGAAAAATCAATTGCGCTGGTTTCAGCCACCAGCAGCGGGTAGTTGATGTCAATACTTTTCCCGAAGTTAGCTACATTTGCCTGCGTGTCTGCTGCAATTCCGATAATTTGAAGTCCACTGCTACCAAATTTTGCCTGCAAATTTTTCAGTATTGGCATTTCTTCTTTACATGGCCCGCACCAGGTTGCCCAAAAATTTACCACTAGCAAGCGCTTGTCCCATTGCGCGAGTGACTGCGGCCGGCCATGAACATCGGGGAACTTGGCTGCATAAATCACGCCGGGGCTTGCGGAAATCGACTGCTTTACCGCTGGCGTACCTGTCAGACTCTGCAATGCGGGCGAGGGATCGAGCAACAGGGCGGCTGCGGCGAGGAACAGCAGTCCGGCAATCACTGCGAGCACGAGTGATCTGGGCATCCTCTAGCTGCCGTTCGAAGCTCGGAGCGCCCAAGCCAGACTGATCACTTTGTTCTTCTCAAAAGCTCACTTAGTGGCGGGGATATCACTTCCGCTGCAGATGGGGTCGACTGGAGGGCACCATCACCTCCAGCAGGAGCATCGGGATATTTGATGTCGCCTGACCCAGCCTTTAGCGTGAGGATTTGGTGTAGCGGCGGATAACATACCCCCGCATCGGCACAGCCCTGCGATGTAACTTTCAGTCGAAGCAGTTTTTCGCCATTTGGCCCTAAGTCCTTGCCCATGCTTGAGATCGGGATAAGTATGCGCATGCTATTCCGGTAAATTTCCACGCGTCCAAAGGTCGCGTCCTGCTTCATCTCACCCTTTGTGAAAACTGCTTTGCCCAATATCGCAGAGCTCTTTGGTTCGGCGACGACCTTGAAGCGCGCGCGGTACATGTAGTAGCCATCGGTAATTTTGTAGTTAAATTCGGCAGTTTTTGCATCCTTGAAGCGCGCCGATAGGAGAAAAGCGCGCTCAGGCTCAAGCAGTTCCTGTTCGCCGATTGTGCCAATATTGGACGCTGCACCGGGGCCGGTGGCAGCGGCAAGTGCGGGGAGCATAAGTAGGGCAAAAATGACTGTCCCGTGCCACGGCCCACCAAGAAAAGCGGTCCACGATTTTTTGCTTGGTTTCAATCAATATCCTGTCAAAATGTGTAGCAAATATAATTGACGCTGCCGGCGCAAGTACTTCCGGCATGTCATGGGCATGTATCCTCTTCAAAACCGTTTCGACCTCACTACTCTTGCCTTGGTCAATTTTATGAGCATGGTGGCTTCGTCGGCCAATACGATCGATCCTTGCGTCCTGTGCCACGAGGTGCCATGCTGCAGTTCACACACCGGCGGCGAAGCGTTGTTGTAGCAATAGTAACAATGACTAAGTGATCTTTACACCGGGATTTTGGTCGGGTACTGTAGAAATACTGACAAGTGTCCCAATTTCAGTAGTCAGCGGCGGACAACGAAAGTTCATGCAATCTGGGCAAGTATGTGTAATGGAGGTTGAATGCGATTCTTAGTCATCGGTATGGTAATGGGGTTCCCGTTGCTGGAAGGCGCTGTTCTATATACGTTCGGTCGCGGGCACGGCGGCTGGGTTTTTGCGTGGCTGATATTCGCCGCTATTGCCGGCATCGTGCTGATCAAGCAAGCACGATTTTCATTGGTGACTCGACTAGCAGGTGAG
>JANMZU010000169.1:0-5559 GCA_031383585.1 Betaproteobacteria bacterium | reverse complement strand
AGCGTCGTCATGCTTGCGGCAATGTTGCTTTTCACAGTTAACTTTAGTTGTTAAAAAAAAAACATAAATAATTGAATTCTAATAATTTTATCATAACATAATTGGCGTATAATTTATATTATGTTAAATGAAAAGTTATCTTCGTTTGCGACTCACGCGGGAGACCGGCATGGTGAAGATGACAATTTTTGTGCAGTAATCGTGTAAGTTTTGCCCAAAACGCCCTTTTTCCCGAAAACGTACAAATTTACTGCAGCGAATTTTTCGACCTTCTAGAAAGCCTTATACGGCATGAATTGATCGAAGTCGGTATCTATACAAACAAATACGACTCAAAGCGCTTAAAACTCGAATACGCTAGGATTGGAAGACCGGCCGTTTCTAAAAAAGAGTCGACTATTTGGACTGTGCGGCAAGTTGACTGTTCAGATAATCCAGGACTTTTTCGAGACCACCCTCAGATGTTGACATGACGTCTATTGGAATTTGCGCGTCAAGCCGTCTTTTAGGTAGTTTCTTTCGGATCCACGACTCGGCGCCATGCTCATCACCAAGATACAGCCTTTCTAGTAATTTATGTATGGCCGTAGTTTGCGCAATCCGTGACGCTGCGTCTGCCGGAATTGGCCTGACGCCTTTGCGCCAGTCTGTGACAACCGCCATTGATTCGGCGCCCAGCAATCCGACGATCTCGCTACCAGTTAATTTCCAAAAGCCAGCGATGTCATTGAATGTACGAAGAGCGACATGCGCCGCGCTTTGACTGTGTTCACCAGCTGTCCACTTCAGCGCGTCTTCGAGTTTGAGCAGATAACCGCGAGATGCCGTCGCCTCACCTTCACTACGCGCGATGATGGTTTCCAGCGTCGATATCTGTTTACGCAACTGCCCGATTTCCTCATTGCGCTTTGCCAGGTCCGATTCGATTGCCTGGAATTTCCCGCGCATGTGGCCCAATTCTTCGGCGTCAGCCTGTGCGCGAGCGCTAGATCTGGTCTCCAAGGTGGCTAACGACGCACGCTGGAGATTTGTTTCCTTTTCAGCATCAGCGCGAAGGGTTCGCTCGCGGTCAATTTCCAACAGTGCACGACGCTCGGCCGCGTCCAGACGTTCTTCGGCCAACTTGATTGCGTCTCGTCCCTTATCAAGTTCAATCGCAAAATCGCGTCTCGCCTGGCTGAGCGCATCGCGGAGTGAACTGACCTCTGCGCGTGCTTCTTCAAGTCTGGCTGTGGTCTCACCGTGGGCTCGTTTTTCAGCGTCCACCGTAGCGTGGCTCGCTGTCAATGACTCTGAAATGGATTGGTATTTGGCGTCAAGATCGGTGTTTTCTTGCAATGCACGGTCGCGCGCTACTTCAGATTCAACTTGCGAACGCTGCGCCGCGTCGATCTTTGCCGTGGATTCGGCAGTCGCAGCGGCAAATTCCGCCTTGGCAGCTACATTGGCCTTGTCCCAGAGCACCTGGACCAAATCGCCGGCAGCCGTTTTCAGCTCCTCTGGAATGGTTGGGTGATCGATCTGCACTCGCGACCTTTCCCGCAAGGTTTCCCAAAACGCAGAAAGCGACGCCGTCACGGTGTTCATGCTGCCCTTGCGCACCAGCTGATAAAGCCGGTTTGTTGTAGGTGTTTGGCCGTGTCGGAAGAACAAGAGAATCGCCGCCTCCCTATAGAGATCCTTGGTATCGGGATAGCGTTTGCGCAGCTCTTCTATGTCAGCTTGCAGGGCGATTTCATTGAATGCCGGGTCGGACATTTTGATCTCGGGGAAAAAGATTGTCGTAATATTAAGTAACGCTACGTAATACGTCAATACTACTACGTATTTTAAATATTATCTGACATTACATTTATAATGTTAACTAATTGCACCACTCCCTGAATTACGGATCATGCTTGTACCAAAATCACTTTTTGAATCCTAATGTCAGCAAAACTCCAAGTTCCAGCGCCATTCGAATCACTCTCGCTGACCACCGATCTCGACGGCAGTCAGGGGCGAAATCGCGCTGAAGGCGAGGTCGCACAAATTGCAGCGACCAATGACATCGATGCCGTCAAGGCCTGGCTGGCGCGCTACGTCGATACCAAAACCACGTTTGAGAATTACCGGAAAGAAGCCGAACGGCTACTCCTTTGGGCGACGTTTCAGCATGGATGCCCCCTATCGTCTCTGACGCACGAGGACTTCCTGCTTTACCAGCGGTTTATGGAAGACCCACAGCCGCGTGCCAAGTGGGTGAACGAAGGTGGTCGTAAGCACCCCAGAGGCGATCCGCGGTGGAAGCCTTTTCTTGGCGACTTATCCGTTGCCAGCAGACGTCAGGCGATGGTTATCCTGAATGTGATGATGTCCTGGCTGGTGAGCGCGGGATATTTGTCGGGCAATCCGTTGTCGCTGTCTCGGCAACGTGCGCGCAAAGCCAAGCCTCGCATCACGCGGTATCTTGATCACGGGCTTTGGAATGAGGTGAAAATTTTCATCGAGTCCATGCCCCGTGAATCGGACCGGGAGCGCATTCATTATTTTCGGAGCCGATGGTTATTCACCCTGCTCTACCTTGGCGGACTTCGCATTTCTGAGGTCGTGGGCAACGTGATGGGAAGTTTTTTCTGCCGACGTGACGTGGATGGTCAGGAGCGCTGGTGGCTTGAGGTCTTGGGCAAGGGCGATAAAGAGAGATTAGTGCCGGCTACGAACGAAATGATGGCGGAATTAAGTCGCTATCGGCGCGAATGCGGTTTGGCGCCCTACCCTTCACCCAACGAAGCGACGCCGCTTATTATGCCGATCGGCAAGCGAATGGACGCGATGACGCGCGCTGCGATTCACAATATGGTGAAGGGAGTTTTTGAAGAGACGGCGGCACATTTACGATTGCGGGGGCCGGATTTTGAGGCGCGAGCGGCGCTGATTGAGAAAGCTTCTGCGCATTGGCTTCGGCATACGGCGGGGTCGCATATGGCAGATGGCGCTGTCGACTTGCGTATGGTCAGGGATAACCTCGGTCACGAATCGTTGTCCACGACGAGCAAATACCTTCACAGTGATGACGACAAGCGTCACAAGGAAACGGAAGAAAAGCACCGCATGAATTGGTAAATAGCGCTGGTCACAAGGCAACTGCTGACTATGCCATTCGCTCATAGCCAGCAATCAAGTCCATCGATGCGAACGACATCGGTGGATTCATCGAAAGGTAGATACGCATCGATCAATAAATATCACCGCTAACGTGACCCTCGGTAATTGGACACAGAGAGGGATATCGCTTGGCGACCCTATATTGAACTTCAGAATATTAATAGAGCACTATTTACCTCCGCTTGGGAGTGATCATCAGTTCACGACGCGTGACAAAAGGAACAGTGATGCCAATTCAGGCGCGCCGTTTCCAGCCAAGAAATGCCACCAATGACAGATCCACCTAGCCCGCCAACGATCAGGATAGGGGCATAGGCTTTGGCAATGGTGGCGTCAGGTAGACTCAGCCACAATCCAAAAGCCAGACCCGTTGCCCGGAGCCTTACGCTGCCAATCACGAGTCCGATTGCGAACCGGTTGGCGAATGCACCCAGCAGTGCCGCCGTTTTATCAGGGGAAGGACATGGGAATCATCATGCCGACCGCAAGGCCGCCAAAACCTAATCCAGCGACTACACCCCACAATTGCTTCGGGATCATAAGTTCTCCTTCGAGTTGCGAATTGACCAAAGTCCGGCCGCATTCATGGTGTGTCATTTTTTAGTCAGGATCGATCGCCGTTTGTGCGCGTCTTGAAACGGAAGCGCCAGCATGCCACGCAGCGTGAGGACCCGCGACGGATCGCGTAGCCCGTCGACACCCAGCAGCATGGTTGACTGCTCAACGCGGGAGTTGCGCCGATAGGTGCCGAATACGCGGTCCCAAAGCGAGATATTGAAGCTGAAATTACTGTTGGTTTCTGCGGGCACTGTCGAATGGTGGATACGATGCATGTCCGGCGTAACGATCGCAAGTCGCAGCAGTCTGTCCAGCCGCGCGGGAGACCGGATGTTTGCGTGTGTGAATAATGAGGACGCATTCAGCAGCACTTCAAACAACATGATGGCGATGATTGGCGGGCCAATCAGGCAAATGACCAGCGCCTTGATTGCCATCGATAGCAGCAACTCCAGGGGATGAAATCGCATGGCGGTGGTGATATCGAACGCCATGTCGGCGTGATGCACGCGATGGAAGCGCCACAGCATCGGGACGAAGTGAAATAAGACATGCTGGAAATAGATGGCGAGGTCGAGAAGCACCATGCTCGCCACAATAGCGATAACTGGGCCTGGATTCCAGACCCGCATCAAGCCAAGCCCATGCTTTTCTGCGAATAATCCAAAGCCGATTGCGGCAGCGGGAAATAGCACGCGCATCAACAATGCACCAAGAAAGGCAAGGCCGAGGTTGGCCGACCAACGCAGCGTCCAGTGGCTCTCGTGCGGTCGCAACGGGTGGCGAAATTCGATTGCAGCGAGCAGCGCAAAGAGGCCAAGAAACAGCACCAGCCTTGCCAGCCCTTCGTTCGATAGTAACCAATTGGTCATGGTGTTGCGCGCGCGCTCGGGTGAGGTTAGAATCTAATTAATCGTGTATTCAAGCGATTACTTGAATACTATAATTTGCGGAGTTTCATGTCAACACCAGACGTCAAAAAACAGCTGTTCGAACAATTCGCGCGCATCGGCACTGCCATCTCCAGCCCAGCGCGGCTGGAACTGCTGGAGCTGCTCGCGCAGGCCGAGCGCAGCGTGGATAGTCTCGCCACATTGACCGGACTGACGGTCGCGAATTCCTCGCAGCACTTGCAGGCGCTAAAGCGCGCAGGCTTGATCGCCGCACGCAAGCAGGGCCAGTTTGTGTTTTACCGATTGGCAGGCATTGAAGTCACACAGTTGCTTGAAGCGCTGCAATCGGTGGGCGAGGCGCACCTGGCCGAAGTGGATCGCCTGGTGCGGAGCTTTGTCGATGCCCGCGATACACTGGAGCCGGTGGATGCGGCGGAACTGGCGGCGAGAGCACGCAAGGGAATGGTGACCGTACTCGATGTGCGTCCTGCCGAGGAGTTTGCTGCTGGTCATTTGCCCGGCGCTGTTAACGTACCGATTGTCGAACTGCGCGAGCGGCTGAAGGAGTTCGCCAAAGGCAAGGAGGTCATCGCCTACTGTCGCGGGCCTTACTGTCTGATGTCGATTGAGGCGGTGGAATTGCTGCGCGCGAAAGGCTTCAAGGCACGCAGGCTGGATGGTGGTTTGCCACAGTGGAGGCTGGCAGGGCTGCAGGTGGAAATTTGACTTCGGCATTGCTGTGCAGGCCGTTACCTATGATCCTAGATTCCTCAGTTGACCGCTAATCGCAATCAATAGCTGCTTGATAAAGTTGAAAATTGTCGCATTCGGGATGTACACCTTTTGGGTCAGAGCGCTACGGACATGATTGCACTCTTTTGCGGCTTTCTGGCAGCGTTGCTCCTCCTAGCAGGATTTAGCCTGCGTCGTCGTCGCGCCTTGCCAGAAAGCCGCAAAAGCG
>JANMZU010000165.1:0-1989 GCA_031383585.1 Betaproteobacteria bacterium | reverse complement strand
CTCGGCACCATGCTGGCGGCGGTTTTTGGCGTGCTGCTTGCAGTTCCCGCCAGTCGGTTCTTTGCAGATGACCCGGCGCCGTTGCGTGGTTTCACGCGTTTGCTCTTGAATGCGTTGCGCTCAATTCCCGAGCTGGTATGGGCGGCATTGCTACTGATTTCCGCTGGGCTCGGTCCTTTCGCCGGTACCCTGGCGTTGGCGTTTCACACCACCGGTGTTCTTGGCCGCCTATTCGCCGAAGCCATCGAGAACGCCCCGCCCGAGCCCGGCTTCGCACTGCGCGCGCAGGGCATCGGCACGGTCCGCGTGTTTTTGTATGCGACCCTGCCACAAGTGCTGCCACAAATGATGTCCTACATGCTCTATCGCTGGGAAAACAACATCCGCGCAGCTGCAGTGTTGGGTGTGGTGGGCGCTGGCGGACTCGGACAATTACTATCCTTCCACATGGGACTGTTCCAGATGGGCAAGACCGCGACAATTCTGTTTGCCATGATCTGTCTGGTAGCGCTGGTGGATATCGCGAGCTATTTGCTTAGGCGGGTAATGACGCGGTAGTCATTTCGCGGGAAAGTTCTCGTACAACGCCCAACAAAATTTGAATGCCAATGCCAACATGAGCTCCTCTAAACAAGCTTTTTATTCCAGGGTCGCGCTTTCAGCCCGTAACTTTCGACACCTCATGAATTTGTGGCCGCCGTTCTGGGGTATGCGTATTCACATCGAGCACATTGCTGATGACTGGCGCCAAATCCGCATACGCATGAAGTTAAGCCTGCGCAACAAGAATTACGTTGGATCACATTTCGGCGGCGGATTGTTTGCAATGACCGACCCGTTCTACATGTTGATGTTTTTGAATCTGCTGGGCCGCGACTATTTGGTATGGGACAGATCGGCGAGTATCGAGTTTGTGCAGCCGGGGCGATCTACCGTCTATGCGCGCTTTCATATTACCGATGCGATGCTGGAGGAGGTGCGTGCAAAGACATCAAGCGGCGATAAATTTGAGCCCACTTATCGCATTGACGTCGTAGACGCCGAAGGCAAGATTATCGCGAGGATTGACAAGACGCTCTACATCCGCAAAAAGCGCCCACTGGATATTGGGGATAACGCGCTCTAGCTGGGCAAAGAAGCGGCGTACAGCAATTACACCGACACGCAATATCTGCCCGCGTGGCGGCTGGCGGGCTTGCCTGAGTAGCGCAGCCTCACATGACATCGCGCCCACCGCCAGCAGATGACCGAATTGACAGGTGCCGCGCATTTCCATAAAGTAAGGAATACGGTTTTTGTAAGGATTGCCATGTCTGCCGCCACCATCACCTCCAAAGGCCAAATCACCCTCCCCAAGGCCGTCCGCGACCGGCTGGAGCTCGGTCCCGGTGACCGCGTCGATTTCGTGCTCGCGCCAGATGGTCGTTTCGATTTGATACCCGTCAAAGCAAGCATCAAGAGTCTGAAAGGCTGCGTGCCTGCACCGAAAAAGCCGGTGACCATCGAAGCGATGGCCAAGGCCGTGCGTGCCCGCGCCAAGCGCTTCGCCGCGTGAGTTGCGTCAATGATCGGTCTCGACACCAACGTGTTGGTGCGCTATTTCGCGCAGGATGACCGCGCACAAAGTGCGGCCGCCAACCGCGCGTTTGCGGCATTAAGCAAAACGGCGCCGGGGTTCATTCCCCTGATTGTATTGTGCGAATTGGTGTGGGTGCTTGAAGACGTTTATGCAATGAAAAAACCGAAGCTGGTGGAGATTCTGCGCACGCTGCTTGAGTCCGATGAGCTAGTGATCGAATCCAAGCCGCTCGCCTGGCAGGCGCATCGGCGCTTTAGTGAGGCGTCGCTTGATTTTAGCGATGCGCTGATCGTTGAGCTCGGCAGCACCGCCGGGTGCACGCATACGCTTACGTTCGACAAAGCAGCCGCCAAGACGGCGGGCTTTACGCTGCTGAAAGCATGATGTCTTCGCCGATCTTCCTCTCCTAC
>JANMZU010000042.1:0-2472 GCA_031383585.1 Betaproteobacteria bacterium | reverse complement strand
GCGCCGATCAGGTATTGGTAGCTCATCGGGTCAATAAGCAACTGCACGCCATTCTTCTCGAGAATGGTGTCGTCTTCATTGGTGATCTCGTCGAATGTAAAACCATATTGCAAGCCCGAGCATCCTCCGCCTGTGACGAAGACCCGCAACTTCAGGTCGTCGTTACCTTCTTCCACAATCAGCGCTTTGACCTTTTCCGCTGCGCTATCGGTAAACAGCAACGGCGAGGGCATCATCGACATGTCATTCATTTTTCATCTCCTTGCAATACAATATATGTTGGGCCGTTGGCGCGAATTTCAATTACCCAAGGCAGGCTTAAACTCTATCACCTTATCAGCCAGCAATCTGGTTTCGCCCTCATGGATCATCCGCCCCATGACAATGGCGCCGACGTGAATTTCTATCGTTTTGTAGCTGACATCTCCCGTGACCCGCGCCTTCGGGAGAAGCTCAAGGTATTCCTTTGCCCGTACCGGACCGGCTACCGTCCCGTTTATCACCACGTGGCCGACATCAATTTCGCCTTCAATCTTTGCCAACTCTGATAGCACCAGCGTCCCCGTTTTGTCGCCCACTGCCTTGATGTTACCTTTGACAACGCCGTCTACTCTTAAGCCGCCGGTGAAATGGACGTCGCCAATGATGGTGGAACCTGCTCCAATCAAGCTGTCGATTGAATTTGCTTTGTTTGTTTTATTGCCAAACATATCGCACTCCTCTAGAGATTGACACTTTTCTGACTCCGAACGTTAAAGCCAGGTAGCCCTAAGACACGAATCTGGATGCTCTTCAACTGGCCTCCTTCCGGAATTCTAAACCTGCCATCAACTTTTTGATAATAGCGAAATTCTACCTCGCCGCCTGGTGCGCGCACTTCCGCATCCGTTGGGAAGCTGACGGTCAACTGCTGGGTGCCCATTTGAATTCTCGCTACCACCTGCACTTTGCCTTTAAAATCTTGCTTGCGCTCGCCGCCTTGCGTGAGCAGCATTCGATAGCGGAATTCATTTGGAAGCGCATCTGCTTCGACTTTAAGGTTTGCAATGGTCAGCCCCTCCGGCACATTACCTGAGGACATGATATTGCGCAGAAAGGCCAGGTCTTCTTTTAACCCGGCATTCTCGTCCTGCATTTGGGCGACACTCTTGGCAAGCTCAGACTGTGCTGACCTCTCAATCTTGAGCTGACTTTCATGAGTGTTCAGCGTTATTTTGGTTGCGTCAAACTCGCGCTGAAGTTGATGATTTTCGCTACTCAGCTTTGCAATCTGCGCGGTCGCTTCCTGGCGATTGAAGCCGGTAATCTTGTAGCTATTATCGACGAGATACCATGCTACTGCCCCTGCAACGCCCATCATCAGCCCGTAACCGCTGAACTTCACGTACCAGGGCAGATGACTCCTGATCGCGACTCTTTGTGAGCGGATGCCAATTTTGGCGCGAATTTTTCGCCATGCTCCGCGCAGTTTCATCTCGCTCAACATTGGAGGTCTCGTTCCTTTGGTGTACGTGGAACTACTATTGAACCGGCACGTAGTAATATTGAGCCGGTTCCCCTCACCCCAGCCCGCTCTAAGGGGAGAGGCTGAGAGATTCGAAACGATACGAAAAACTATCATCGTTCCGAATCAAAAGATTGTGCGCCGCTGAATAAGGAAAAAGCCGCTGACGCGGCTTTTTCCATTCGACAGCCTTGTGCTGCTTAACGCTTCGAGAACTGTTTACGACGGCGCGCTTTGTGGAAGCCAACCTTCTTACGCTCTACTTCACGCGCATCACGCGTGACCAAACCGGCCTTTGAAAGTTGCGACTTAAGTGTTGCATCGTAATCGATCAATGCGCGTGTAATGCCGTGACGCACTGCGCCTGCCTGGCCAGATTCTCCGCCGCCGAGTACGGTGACCATGATATCGAACTTGTCAATGCTGCCGACGAGTTCAAGGGGTTGACGCACCACCATACGACCGGTTTCGCGGGAAAAATAAAGATCCAGTGGCTTATCGTTGACAACGATGTCGCCTTTGCCTGGTTTCATGAATACACGGGCCACGGCGCTTTTGCGACGGCCCGTTCCGTAATGATATTTACCGACCATGTTCGCTATTCCTTAGGCTTGGATCGTAAGTTCTTTGGGTTGTTGGGCGCTGTGCGGATGAGTGCTGCCTGCATACACTTTCAGCTTTTTGATCATGTCATAGCCAAGCGGACCTTTCGGGAGCATCCCTTTGACCGCTTTTTCAAGGACGCGGGCTGGATGCTTTTGTTGCAACTTGTCAAAGCTGGTTTCGTAAATACCACCGGGATAGCCGGTGTGACGAAAGTAAGTCTTTTGCTCGCCCTTGTTGCCGGTTACGCGCAGTTTTTCCACGTTTGTCACGATGATGAAATCACCAGTGTCAACGTGCGGCGTATATTCTGGTTTATGTTTGCCGCGCAAACGTAACGCTACAGCGGCTGCGACACGACCCAG
>JANMZU010000041.1:0-1817 GCA_031383585.1 Betaproteobacteria bacterium | reverse complement strand
TGGCAATATGTCGCCGTCGCGCAGCGCGCGATCGTGGCCGACCGACAGGCAGGCCGCGCCCACGGCGGTCACGGCGCCGGTCACCGACTTGAGCGCGTTGGCGCCGGTCTCGTGATCGGCGTGTACATGGGTGTCGAGGATCCAGCGCAGACTTAAGCCATGGCGCGCCAGTTCGGCAAGGTCGCGGCTGGCGTGGCCGAGCACGGGATCGACGATTGCTGCGTCGCGCGTCGCATCATCGATGAGGAGGTAGGTGTAGGTCGACGAGGGGGCGTCGAAGAGTTGCAGAATCATGTCGGGCTCACTTAATGGCTTGGGCACATTGTCTCATTGTGTGCCGATGGCAATAGCGTGGAGCGCTGCGGAAACACTCGAAAAAAAAAGCCGCATAGCGATGTCAGGCCCGGCAATCCGGTGCAGGGATTGAGCCAGGCTGGCCGAATTCCAACTGCCAATCGACAGCAAATGCCGCAAGACCCGCTCGACGTAAAACTCGATGTTGTTGCACCTGTATAGCCTTAGCGAGTGTGTGTACTGATTGTCGATTACAAATGTTCTTTTGTCATTTTCCAAGCCATGTTGTGCAACGTGGAAAGGCGTTATGCGTCAGAATCGGCCTTTACAATCCGTTGACCGTTCGACATTTTTCGCAGCCGCGTGGTTCAAGAAACAGGGAAATGTCCATGCTCAAGATGTCAAGCTTCACCCGCTTTTTGACAACATTAACGATAGCGTTTGCAGGCCAACCTCAGCCCCTCGCCGCCGAAAAAATGCATGTCAATGCAGATGAAGCAGCCATCAGATTAGCTAGGGTTGAACTTAATGCCGCACTCGCCAATAGAGATCTGAAGACAACGGCCAATTATTGGCTTGCGGAGGTCCATACCACCGGAGGAGGCGGAAGTTTATGGGTTGGCCGAGACAAAAATGTTGACGGCTTTAGCAAAATCTTCAAAGACCCCAATTTCATTTCCGGCCTCCGCACGGCGGACAAAGTTGAGGTGGCAACGGGAGGCCCCAAAGAAGCTGCAGAAACGGGGCT
The DNA here is from genome assembly GCA_031383585.1 of Betaproteobacteria bacterium. Classification (GTDB taxonomy): domain Bacteria; phylum Pseudomonadota; class Gammaproteobacteria; order Burkholderiales; family Usitatibacteraceae; genus UKL13-2. Next base: position 775 of record JANMZU010000041.1, on the reverse strand, counting down.
TTGGGAGTGGCGCGAACGCACTAAAGGCCAAGTGCTAACGTATACCGGGCGATACCTTGTCATGTGGCAGTCCACAAATGGAAAGTGGCTTATTCGGTCGGAGCTTTACGTGACAACTGGTTGTGTCGGAGGAACGCATTGCCAATAGACCTCACAATGTCCCAATTCACTGTTCGCCCAGCCGTAGCGTCCGAGCGTGAGCCTCTCGAAGCCCTGCAATGGCGTGCATCTCTCAATAACCCCCATGACCGCGAAGCCATGCTGGCAAATCCCGACGCCATCGAGCTGCCTCTCCAGCAAATAGTCGACGGTGGCGTATTCGTTGCAGAACAGGCCGGCCAAATCAAAGGGTTCGCCGCGATCCTTCAGCGACCGGACGGCAGTTCCGAACTCGATGGACTCTTTGTCGAGCCTGCGTGCTGGCGCCAAGGGGTTGGTCGTGCACTTGTGGAGCATTGCGCCGTTGTCGCAAAAGGCGCGGGAGCACGCTATCTCCATGTGATCGGAAATCCGCAAGCCGAGCACTTCTACAGCGAATGTGGATTCCAGGTGGTTGGCACTGACCTGACCCGATTCGGTGTCGGCCTGCTCATGAAGAGAGCACTACGCTGATCAGCAAGGCAGCGCCGACTGTTTCACGCCAACATTAATCTCGCCGCGTATGCCGTAAAGTACAGCTTGTTCATTAGCACCGCTGCACATCCCGGCGTTTTTTCCCGATTCTGAATGCCAATTCGACTGACACAATTCCATGCTAAAAAACATTCTTCGTCTT
>JANMZU010000008.1:0-2319 GCA_031383585.1 Betaproteobacteria bacterium | reverse complement strand
ATCGCTGCGTCATACACACGTTCGTCCTGAGTGGCGGCGATGGCGGCATATAGCACCACGACCCCGGCAGCGAGTGCGAACAGGAATACGAACGAAACCGCATCGGCGACCTGATTGGTGATGGTGCGTACCTGTGCCATGATCGCTGTCAGATCGATGACCGACACATTCGGAAACTGCTTGACCAGACCGTTGACGATGGCTTCATTGCCAGGCAGCAGATGAAAACTGGTGATGTAGCTTGCCGGGTAATTTTCCAGCACACCAGGGCTGGCAATAACAAAGAAGTTGGCCTTGAAAGAATCCCACTCGACTTTACGCAGGCTGGTGACTTTTGCGGTGAAGCGCGATCCCGCAATATCGTAGGTCAGTGCGTCATCGAGCTTGATGCCAAGCGTCTTGGCGATGCCCTCCTCTACTGAAAACTGCTTCTCGGTGGTGTCGGCGGACCAAAATTTACCGGCAACAATCTTGTTGTCGACCTGCATCGTTGACGCCCAGGAAAGATTGAATTCGCGCTCGCTGGTGCGTTTGGCGCGTTCATCCCCATAGCGCGACGGCACAACTGATTTGCCGTTAATTTCGACCAGACGACCACGCACCATCGGGTACAGGTCAGGTGTGCTCATTTTGCGGGTCGCAAAATAACGCTTCACGGCTTCGAGTTGATCGCTCTGGATATTAAGGACAAAGCGATTTGGCATGTCCGGTTTCATTGAACTCTGCCAACCAGCGATAAGGTCAGTACGCACCAGCGTCAGGAGTAGCATCGCCATCAGGCCGAGCCCGAGCGCCATGATTTGCACGAGGCTGCCGCCGGCGTGGCGCTTCATGTTCGCAATGCCATAGCGCCATGATCCGGAGGTTGCGCCACGCAAGCTGGAAGCAAAATTAATCAGTAACCAGCCCGCGAGTGCAGCGACCGCAAGCGCGCCCACAAACCCGCCCAGCGCGATGGCACCAAGCTTGACGTCGCCAGCCCGCCAGATGATTAGCGCGGACAGCGTCGCAAAACCTAGCAGATAGGCAAAGGTAGCACCGGCGTCGAACGGATCTACATCACGGCGCAAAACCCGCAGCGTAGATACTTTGCGCAGCGACAGCAACGGCGGCAGCGTGAATCCCAGCAGCAACACCAGGCCGATCACGGAACCCTGTATCGCTGGAATCAACGTTGGCGCCGGCAACTCGACAGTAAGGAAGCCACTGAGCATTGCCGCAAGCACACCCTGCGCCGCGTACCCAGCTGCCGAACCCACGATGCAGGCAAACACGCCCAAGAGCAAAAACTGGATGAAATTCAACGAGAAAATATCCGCCTGCGTCGCACCCAGGCAACGCATCATCGCGGCACCATCCATTTGCCGCTGCGAAAACCGGCGGGCGGCCAGCGCCACGGCTACCGATGCCAGCACCACAGAGAGCAAGGCGGCAAGCCCTAGAAACCGTTGGGCCCGCTCAAGCGCGACGCGCACTTCTGAGCGCGCATCGCGAACTCCTTCGACGCGCTCGCCACGTTGCAATTTGCCTGCGAACGTCGCCCGAAACTCTTCTACCACTTTGGGCTCACCCGCAAGCAGAAAACGGTAGGTGGCGCGACTGCCTACCTGCACCAAACGCGTTCCTTCCAGATCCTGCATATTCATCATTACGCGAGGTGCAATACCGAAGTAGTCCAGCACGCTGTCGGGCTCCTTGACGATGATCGCCGCAATTTTCAGCTTTAGCGCGCCGACGCGCAATTCATCTCCAACCTTGGCGTTGACCTTTGCCAGTAATACCTCTGGCACCCATATCGTTCCGGGTGCAGGGATGCCAACGGCGTCACGCGAGGCCGCGCCTGGTGTGTCGGCAATACGAATCTTGCCGCGTAACGGAAAGCCATCGGTAATGGCCTTTATCTCGGCAAGATTGACGCCCTGCCCGTTCTCCTGATCGCCAGAAACCATGCTCGGAAATGTCGTCGCCTCGGCGGTGTTGAGACTGAGCCGTTTAGCTTCGTCGCGAAACTTCGCCGTGGTTGGCTTATCGGTCAGCACCACGGCATCGGCCGCTATCAGCTCGCTTGCTTGCCGGTTGAGCGCGGATTCGACGCGATCAGCGAAGAATGAAACCGTCGTCACACTCATCACGGCAATGAGTAAGGCGACCAAAAGTACGCGGGCTTCGGTGGATTTTGCGTTGCGGCGAAACATGCGTAGCGCGAGTGTGAGCTTGTTCATATCGAATTACATCGCCATTTCGGCTTGACGGTCTTCGGTGCTGACCATGCCGGCATCGATAAACAGCCGCCGGCCGCAGCGCGCCGCTAGCCCGGCG
>JANMZU010000974.1:0-8771 GCA_031383585.1 Betaproteobacteria bacterium | reverse complement strand
GCGGCGATGGATGCGGTGCGGCTAGCACCAGATGTTGCGGTGTCGCAATCAAGGGGGACTTTTTCTGTGCATGAGCACCCCACAGCAGGAACGCTTTCGGCGTGCATGCAGCGCTGCCAATCGCTGCGATCACAGCGTCCGTAACTTCGCGCCAACCAAGCTCGGCATGGGAATTGGGCGCTCCCTCCTCCACCGTCAACACGCTATTGAGCAACAATACGCCCTGCGCCGCCCAGGCACGTAGGTCACCGTGTGGGGCTGGTACGATGCCCAGATCAGTCTTGAGTCCTACATAAATGTTGCGAAGAGAGGCAGGCACCGACACTCCGCGAGGCACGGAGAACGACAAGCCCATTGCGTTACCCGCAGTCGGGTAGGGGTCCTGACCGAGAACAACCACTTTCACAGCCTCAGGCGCCACAAGATGAAATGCGGCGAACCAGTTTTCACGTGCCGGAAAAACGGCTTTGCCAGTCTCGGCTCGTTGGGTCGCGGCGGCAATAGCGTCGGCGAGTCTCCTGCGTGCATCTGGCGCCAGCAGTGCCAGCCAACTCTCGGGCAATTGGTCCAATTGAGCCATCGGGTAATTTCCAATACGCAGACAACAATCCTGAAGCTTTACGGGTTCCATCTGGCAAACATGTGGCAACACGAGGGTTAGCCAACGATTTTAGAGTAGCACGCCGACAACACAAGCTACATACAACTCCGCCGCATCGTCGCGTGTAGGCGGACGCCTACCCGAGATGCCGCAATCGGCTGATGCCGCGCTACAGGCAGCGCCAGCATCATCGCTGAACATACTGAACGCATTCTCGCAACCACCAAACAGGGATCCACCATGCGCGATACTGAAAATGAAACCCCCCACGCAATCAAACCGTCTGCCAACCCCGTGACGCTACCGACCGAGTCGGCGCGGCCAGCGAGCGACGACATCGGCGAGGGTAGTTACAGCGGCACACGGCAATATCAGGCAGGTCTGACGGCATACCTTGAGACGGCAAATGTCGAGAAAGATGCGCACGACGCCGCCCCACAAAACGACGCCGAAAAGCGTGCCATGGAAAATGCCGAGGCAGTCGGTCGCAAACCTGCGCACACGGGCAAGAAAAAGACCAAGTAGCCGTTGGCGGACTACGCGCGGTGGCCAGTCCACTAAGATGGAAAAAACCATGAACAATCATCAGCTTGCTTCAATTCTTCGCTGCCACGCTTTGCTGCTGCTAAGTATGGCTGGCACCGCCATGGCGCATGCGCCGCCCGGCCAGGTTGCGAGCCAGTTGGCAGGTAACATGGCTGAGCATATTCAAGTGTATCGGCAATTGCATGAAATCTTGAGCCACCCGCGCTGCATCTTTGCACCAGGAACACGCCAGTTCGAGCGGCTTGCTCACGCTGACATCATAGATCAACGCGAATATGCTGGCAGGATGATCGAAAGCAATCTTGAAACACCCGAAGGGCCAGAAGCCGGCAAGTGCCAAACTGTTGTTCCAAGGACAACTCCGATCGAGCCATGCATTTATGGCGAATCAACCGCTTCGCCGGGAATCGTTAGACCTACCGATTAAGGGCCAATCGAAGGCACTTGCCTGGAAGCACTTTGCAGCCGCGGATCGAAGAAGCACTGCCATAGCGCGTGCCTGAACGAACCACCACCCTCCTAAAGCCGTTACCGCCACACAAGCCCAATGCAATGCGGTGCCATTGCGAGCCAGCCAATGCGCGCCTGTCGCGTTAACATGTGTGGCAGGCCGTTTGTTTGCCGTACCACCAACCAACAATCGATTATTGGTCGTGTTTCTGCGTGGCGGCTACGACGCCGCAAATCTGCTGATCCCCATATCCAGCAAGTACTATTACGAGACACGTCCAAACATCGCGGTACCGGTGCCTGGCAGCGAGGCCAACACAGCGCCCCCGCTGAACGTCGACTGGGGACTGCATCCGACATTGCGCGAATCGATATTGCCGCTATATTCCAGCGGGCAGGCCGCGTTCTTTCCGTTTGCAGGTACCGACGATCTCTCACGTAGCCATTTCGAAACGCAGGATGGGATTGAGCTGGGCCAGCCGATCAATCAAAGCCGAAATTACCAGTCCGGATTCCTCAATCGTCTGGCCGCGACAATCAGTGGCAAAGGCGCGATCTCATTCACAGATCAATTGCCAATTGTGATGCAGGGTAGCGTTCAGGTCGCCAACACCGCTTTACGGTCGGTGGCCAAACCAGCCGTGGACGCAAAGCAGAGCGCGCTGATTGCAGCGATGTACCGCGGTATGCCGCTCGACCAACGCGTCTCTGAAGGCTTCAGCATTCGCGATGAAGTGATGCGCGAACTCACCAACGAAATGGACGCGGCCAGCCGCAGCGCCATTTCGGCCAAGGGCTTCGAGCTTGAAGCAAGGCGCATCGCCAAACTGATGAAGGAAAAGCACAATATCGGCTTCGTTGATGTGGCTGGCTGGGATACCCACGTAGGCCAGGGCGGCGCAACAGGTTATCTCGCCGGGCGCCTGGATGAACTCGGTCGCGGACTCAACGGCTTCAGTCAGGAAATGGGCAGCGAGTGGCGTAACACGGTGGTGGTTGTGGTCAGTGAATTCGGCCGCACTTTCCGCGAAAATGGCAGCCGCGGGACGGATCACGGTCACGGCACCGTGTATTGGGTGCTCGGTGGCGGCATTCACGGCAATCAGATTGCAGGCGAACAAATCAGGCTCGAGCAAAACACGCTATTCCAGAACCGCGACTATCCCGTTCTCAATGAGTACCGGACAGTGTTCGGTGGGCTGTTCGCCCGTATGTTCGGGCTCAACGACACACAAATTGCGCAAATTTTCGCGGGGGTCAAGCCGCGCGATCTTGGTTTGATCTAAGGCATACCCAAACGGGGCGCCACCTCGTGTAGCGCCAGGGGCAGATGCGACAGCTCGGGTATTGCGATTCAATACTCGGGGAGTTTTGTCTTGCCTTGGTCCATGCGCGCCAATAAAGTGCGGTCATCTTTTGCCGACGGAGAACTGCATGCGCAATATTGCCAAAATACTGACACTCTTTTGCTTGATCGTGACAGATGGATCTCCCGCTTTGAGCTTTCAAGGCGAAGAATCTGAGTCTCCAGCGCCAGGAATGGCAGTGCAGGCACTGTCCGAAACGCCAGCATTGCGGGAGCGGATTGCCGGAACACTTGTCTATACGGAGCCGGTTGGTGGCATTCGCGCGATTGACCTTACGACGCTGAATCCGAAAATAATTCGTGCATCCAGCGCTGGGCATTCCGCCATTCACACACTCAGTGAACCCGATGCCGAGGGTGGCATCATGTTCGTCTCTGGCGTCGTAAGTTCGAGTCGTACCTATACGGTCCACCTCGCCAAAGGCGGCAAGGAACAGGTGCTATTTTCCGGGCCGGGGGATCCGTTGTGGGACAACGCAATCTCGCCGATTTCGCTCGCACCCAAAGGAGGCAAAGCAGCATTTGTCGCGCAGCCGCTGGAAAACGCTGGAAAGCAGTTCCGCCAATTGACGACGGGTCCGCTGCGAATTTGGGACTTTTCGACCGCTTCGCTGCGTGATCTGGGTATTTCAGCCGTGGGCGAGCGTCCGTCGTGGTTCCCCAACGGACGCATGCTCGCTTATGTTGCCGATGCCGCCGCCAGTACGCCGCAGGACACGCGACCTTCGGAAACGCTAGTGCGGCTACTCGACACAGCGACGGGCGAAAGTACCCTGCTAGCGCCGGGACGCATGCCCCTTGTTTCGAGCGATGGGCGCACCGTCCTGATTGCCCGTGGCCGCAATTTTGAATTGGTGCTCACTGACGTCAAGAACAAAACCGAACGTGTCATTCGGCGATCACATGGACTCGGCACGCCAATCGCGCTGGTCGACAGCCGCTACCTGATTTACAAAGGCAAGCCTACGCCAGGCGCGCCGACCGGAGAAACCAACAACAACAGTCCTTTGGTCGGACCCAAACCTATAATGGCGATCAAGCTGCTGGATCTGGAGAACGGTCAATTTACGACGCTAATCCCGTTGATCGATCCGCGCAGATCGGTGACGGCACTGGCACATGCCGTAGCGCCAAATGCGCCTTGATGAACGCGATAAGTCAGGTCTGGCCAATTGCCTCGTCCAGGCACGCAATCAGCCGATCAATTTCCTCTGCCATGTTGTAATGCGCCATTGATACTCGCACCACGCCACCTTGCGCCCGCAGGTTCAACGCCTCAATTAGGCGGCGCGCGTAAAAATCGCCAAAGCGAATGCCGATGCCAACTTTGTCGGCATGGCGCACGATAGCCTCCGAGTGCCGTCCATTGACCACAAAGCTGACCGTGGGCATGCGATTGCCATTTTCGACGCGGTCGTGACCGATGATTCGCACCGCGAATTTGCCTCGAAGATAGGCCAGCAGCTTTTCCGCGATCATATCTTCATGGCTGGCGAAGGCATCGAAAGCGGACTGCATGCGCTGCCGTCTGGCTCCCGACGCGCCAATCGACATACCCACAGCATCAAGATAATCAACGATTCCCGCGCAGCCCCACGACAGCTCGAAATTGACATTGCCCGGTTGCAGCTTGTACGGCAGCACCTCAGGGCCAATGAAGTGGTGATTGAGGCTGGGCAGCGCAAGCAACAATTCACGGCGGCCCCACAGCACCGCATAGTGGGGACCGAATACCTTGTAGAAGCTGAACACGTAGACGTCGGCCCCGCTGGCTTGCACGTCCACGAGCCGGTGTGGCGCATATGCGACCCCATCCACGCATAGCCGCCCACCAACTGCATGCACGCGGCGCGCAACTTCCGCAATCGGATTGACGCTGCCGAGCACATTTGACGCATGCGTCATCGCTACCCAGCGCGTTCGCGTCGTCAGGAGTTGATCAAGATCATCCAGTTCAAGCATCAGGCTGTCGTGATTCACCTTCCAAATCCTGATTTCTGCCCCCGCCTGCTTTAACCGCATCCAGCCGCCGATATTGGCTTCGTGATCCGTATTGGTCACGATGATTTCGTCGCCCGGCTTGATGCCAGGCAGGAGCGCCTGTGTGAAAACGAACATCAGTGCGGTAGTTGCGGCGCCCATCACCACTTCCTCGTCGTGCGGGGCATTGATGAGTTCGGCGATAGCTCGGCGCGCGGCCAGTACGCGTTCCGATGCCAGCAGCGAAGTGGCATAGCTGGCGCCGAGTTGCACGCTGCTCGTCAACAGGTAATCGTGAATGCGGTCTGCGACGCGCTTGAGTACCTGCGAGCCGCCAGCATTGTCGAGATAGACGCAGTCATTGGCGAGCGCGGGGAATTCAGATCGCAATGAAGCGATGTTCAATAAATGCATGAGCGGATGTTCCTGAATTTTTTCAAAAAAGAGTGTGATGCCAAGCAGAGTTTGACTTTAGCACCGTGTCCGGCTGCGCGATTCACACACATAGTCGAATTGATATTAAATTTGGTTACCATACTGTCCTGTCCAAAATTTTTTACGCGCGCCGTCCACATGCTCTCTACCTATCGGTTCCTCGTAGTTGTCAGCGGCGGTGCCGCAGTTTTGCTCGCAGGCTGCAGTTCCGTCCCTCGCGGCACGGCGCCATTGCCTGTGCCGTTATTGGCCGCTTATGTGCTGGTCGGTGAGAACGGCGCCGCATCTGCGCGGGCAATATTGCCAGCCGGAACATCGCAATCGTCGAACCCGGCTTGTCCGTTAATCACCGTTGACGGCAAGTCGCAACCGATGACGGTTCGTGTTGCCGCAGCAACGGTGGCCCAGCGGCCAACCGCAAGCGATGCTGCCAACTCCAAACCCTCGGAATTTCCGGTCACCACGTGCGAGCTTGCGCTTCCGCGCAATGTTGCGCGCGCCAACATCGGCGGCACGCAGTTGCGATTGCCAAAGGCTGAGCCGCACCGCATTGTGTTGATTGGCGACACCGGTTGCCGAATGAAGAAGGCTGACAATGCCTGGCAAGCGTGCCTGGATCAAAGGGAATGGCCGTTTCGTTTGATCGCGGACGCGGCGGCGGCGATGGCGCCAGACCTGGTCCTGCACGTAGGCGACTATCACTATCGGGAAAACGCCTGCCCGCCGGACGTTCCTGGTTGTCAGGCAAGCCCGTGGGGCTATGGCTGGGATACCTGGCAAGCGGATCTGTTTGAGCCAGCCGCAAAACTGTTGTCAGCCGCCCCTTGGGCGGTGGCGCGCGGCAATCACGAAGAATGCCGACGTGCAGGGCAAGGCTGGTTTCGATTTCTCGACACACAGCCGTTTGAGGAAGTACGCAGTTGCAACCAGGCCGCCAATGACGACGTCGCCGACTTCACCGCGCCTTATGCGATCCCGTTGGCCAACGATCTGCAATTGATCATGTTCGATTCGGCGGTCTCCGGTGGCCGTACATTGGATCCCGCCAATCCCCGGGACGCGCGCGCGTTCAAGCAATATCGCGAACAGTTTCAGACAGTGGACATACTCGCGGGCAAACCCGGCGTGAGTAGCATTTTTCTCAATCACCATCCGATTCTTGGCTATTCGGCCTATGACAATCGGGTTCAGGGCGGTAGTGCGGCACTGCTCTCGGTCATGAAAACCCTGCATCCGCAAGCCTACTATCCCTCTGGTGTTCAGCTCGCGCTGCACGGTCATGTGCATCTTTTCGAAGCAATCAATTTTTCCTCCAATCACCCCGCGACTATTGTGTCCGGCATGGGAGGCGACGAACTTTCGACGGTGCTGCCGGATCCATTCCCGATAAATATTGCGCCGGCCGAAGGTGTCAAACTTGACAGCATTACCCACTCAAATCAGTTTGGTTTTGTGGTGATGGATAAACAGGGGGCAACGTGGAGTATCGGCTCCTATGATGTATATGGCACGCTGAAGACCACATGTATCCTCAGAGGGTCAAAATTGCGTTGCGACAAAACGGGTTTATTGCAATAGTTACGAGCAGCCGGGAATCCCATTCATTTAAGTGCAGTAGCGCTGGACCGACTGAAAGCTTACGCCTGCACGAATGTTGTCACGCGCCGCCGGGTACGCTCACGCAGCGAGCATTCGCGCAACGTATCCGCGAGTTTTTCGAGATCCGGAATGCCGTAGAGAACCACTGTTGCGAAACTCGCGTCTGACGACCGCAAATGCAACTGGCAGTGACCGACCAGGCGCATACCCAGCGGCTTCTGCAAATCGAAATGGTCGATGCAAAACAACTCCAGACTGTCCTTGGTTTTCGATAATATGCCTCGCTCCACGCGTACACGTTGCGAAGTTATTTCATAGGTCGTATCGAGGCTCATGAACCAGTGAAAAATCCAGGCGATGCCTAACGTGAAAACGACAGCCAACCACTGCCAGGCGTCGTAGATAACTACAGGATGGCCTGCGAACAGACTTTTCTCCAGCTCTGCTTTGTGTGAAGCCTCCAACGCGACCAAATCGGTATTGCAGAAGCGGCACTTGATGGCCACTGCCTTAATAGTTTCTCCACATACCGGGCAGGATTTGGTGTCATCGATCATTGCGTATCCTAATGATGGCCGCTTGCATAGCGATGATGCGGTATCGAAAAGCGCAATCGACATTTTTCGTCGCCAGAGTCGTGAAGGTAAGGATACGACAGAACGTGTGGTGGAACTCAATGCGACTTTTTCGCGCCCGCAGGATCGTGTAACGGCATACGGTCGAGTACCGCTTCGAACAGACTGCCAAACTAGTTCGAATTATCAGATCAGACTATTGCTCCCTGCAGCTAGCGGTGAGGAACGGTATATGGGACGATCCGCGATCCTTTGACAGGGCTACAAAATCGCGGCGTTTTCGATACGCTGTTTAGTGTTGGGATTCATCGTGCGCGCTGCCAGGACGACGACGCTTCGCTGATACAAATGGGAGAAAATGGTTGGTTGCGGCTGGACATAATAAATTCTCGAAATAGCCGTGGCCAACCCGAAGATATTTTCGCCTGGACAGCCCGATGTTACTGCCGGGCTTCAAGACTCAATTGCTCGCAATGCTACTTCGCGCACCAAGCACATAGCCGATCCCCATCGACAAACAGAGCAGCGACGACAAGACGATAAACAAATCCACACTACGGCACTCGCAGATGCGGGACAGCGATCCCGGAAACCAGAGAATCAGCGGAAAAAACAATACGCCACGCAATATCAGCACGATGGCTATGAGCACCAGGCCTGTGCGCAATAATGGCAATCGGCGAATCAAGCCCGCTGCGGAAAACGCATATGCGGCGAGCACTGCCAATATTGCTGCGATAACCAGGCAACTGACTGGTGCACGAAGGTTGCCCACGCGAGCCATTTCGACCAGCCCACTTGGTGCGCCAAAAAATGCTTACCAGTCGGGGCCGCCGAAAAGAATCGCGATGTGCAATACCGATCCGGCACAGGCGGCCAGCCCGGTGCCGACCAGATAGTTCTGTCCGAGTTTACTCACGCGCGCCTGTCGATTAATCGTTGCCAGTTTGATGCCAAATCCGCTGAGCGCGACGCCTGGGATTGTAACGCTTGGACGATGACCGGGCTCGAATTCATGACAGCAGCCAGACCGGCAGCGCTAGTTTGTGTTTGCCGCGGCCTCATGGCAGCCACTGTAGGTGCAGCTAATTGACCTTGCGCGCCTGCCCTTCCCAGAACGGCTTCCGCAATTCCATCTTCAACACCTTGCCCGCGCCCGTCGTCGGCAATGCTTCACGAAACTCCACACTGCGTGGGCACTTGTAGCCGGCGATCTGTT
>JANMZU010000962.1:0-4982 GCA_031383585.1 Betaproteobacteria bacterium | reverse complement strand
CAACTTGAAGGCCGCCCTTCCGCTGCAGCCGCACGCTGGCGGACTGCAGGTCTATACCCAAGACTGGCGCGTACTGCGAAAACTCGTCGATGACGCTGCCACGGTCGAGCAGGAGTACATCGTCGAGGTCGATGGAAAGATCGGGCCGCATGGGCTCAAGCAACTGAACCATGGACTGAGTTTTAACGCTCGCCAGCTAGCACCCGCAAAGGTCAGCTGGCAGAGTGAAACGCGTCTGCGATTTGCGTTGAAGGGCGTGCAGTCGGGCCAGATTGCGCATATGTGCCAAAGCGTTGGCGTGGCGGTACGGAACATGAAGCGCATCCGCATCGGCAAGGTGGCGATGTCAAAATTGCCCGAGGAGCAATGGCGTTACCTGCCGCCCGGCGATCGATTCTGAGCTGATGCGATCGGCCGAGCGCGAGCTAGCCGTCGAACGGCGTCACCCTTCCACTGCCCGCTCGATGCGATTGCGGCCATTGTGTTTTGCCGACAACAGTGCATCGTCTGCCGCCTTGGTGATTTCGCTGGCGCCGGCGTAAAGCGGAAAGGTGGCAATGCCGGCGCTAAAGGTTGCGCGCAGGGTGCCGCCGGAGTGCGCGTGCGGCATTTGCGAAAAATCGCGGCGGATACGTTCCAGAACGGCAATCGACGCCGCCATGGACGAATCGCGCAGCACCAGCAGAAATTCCTCGCCACCGTAGCGGCCAACGATGTCGCTGGTACGAAGCCGCCCTTTTAGCAGCCAGGCCAGACTGCGAATCACCTGGTCACCTACGGGATGACCGAAGCTGTCGTTGACGGACTTGAAATGATCGATATCCAGCATCGCCACACACAGTTGGTCGCGCGCAGGATTCATCGCATGAATCAGTTGCGAGAGCCTGGTCTTGGCGGCCGAATGGTTGAGAAGGCCGGTGAGGCTATCGTGCTGACTCGAGCGCTGCATCTCGCGATATCGCTCGATCTTGGTCTTGACGGTGGCGGCGAGCAGTAGCGGATTGCAGGGCTTGGTCAGAAACTGGTCGCCGCCTAGTCGCAGTGCATCGATTTGCATGGCCAGATCGTTTTCGCTGGACAAATACACCACCGGCAGCGATTGATAAGCGGTGAGCTGGCGCAACACGCGAGTCGCCTCGACACCGGTACAGTGGGGCATGTACATATCCATGAGGACCAGATCGGGCCGGTACACCTCCACCGCACCGAGCAGCTGCTGTGGATTGGTAATCGAATGGCTGCCGATGCCGTTTTCGCGCAACGCGCGGGTGATCACTGCTGTTGCGGTTGGCGAATCCTCGACCAACAGCACCCTTGCCTGCTCCTGCTCGCGCGCCTGCACCAGATCGAGTACGCGGGCGAGTACGGTGGTGATTTCCTGATCTGGCTGAATCGTGACATCGGCACCGGCACGAAGTAACTGCACGATGATGCCAAGTGATTTCGGTACCGAAAGGCAGAACAGCTGGCTAGCCGCATGCACGTCGCGAAGCTGGGCAACGCGCTGGATCTCAGGGGCCTCATAGCCGCGTGCAGGCGGAATGAACAGGATGACAAGTGGAGATTCCATTTGCGAAGGAACTTGATCCCACGCAAAAGATGTCATGGAAAAGCCGAAAAATCCGAACTGCTCAATCAGGCTCGCCACCCAGGGATGCTCGCGTTCGGCGATAACACAAACCTGGCGCGGCTTGATCCACTCGCTATCCGGCAACGGCTCGTCGCTATCCGCATCGTCGCGGCGCTCGCTTTGCGACCGCGGCTGCGCCATCTGCACCGTCTGTATGAGTATTTCGATCTGACGGTTAAGCGTATTCGCATCGTGCTTCGTCATCGGATGCGTGGACTGGTCGCCGAACAGGGCCAGTGCGGTATTTTCCAGGCCTTCGCAAAGTCGTACCAGGCCCGGCAGCTTCAGGCGCGAGAACTGCTCGGTGAGGCTGTTGAGGGCAAGTGCGAACTCTACAAAATGCTCGAATGACCCGCGTTCGAGGTACTCTTTCCAACGGCTTTCCAGCGCGGTGATGCGGGTATCAAGCGTCGTATGTTGGGCCATATGCGGGTCAATTCCATCAATTCTTTTTAGTTTTGGAGCGCGTTTTATCCACGGATTGTAGGTCAAATCGGTCGTGCTGAATACGTCGCGTGCTGTCTTGAAATTGCTTCAGGGTCGCGCTGTATCGGCATCAGCCGGCCGGTCGATCCACGATTGCAGCAACATTAGACCGACTGCCAGGACAGGCGGGCCAATGAACACGCCGATGAGACCGAATGCAATCACGCCGCCGAATACGCCAAGCACAATCATCAGTAGCGGCAGTTTGCTGGCACGACTGATCAGAAACGGCTTGACGACATTGTCTATCGTACTGATTACGAGCAAACCCCACAGGGCCATGAAAATTGCCCAGCCGGTCTCGCCATGCAATAGCAGCCAAACCGACGCACCGCCCCAGAGCAGCGGCGGACCAACCGGGATCAACGACAAAAAGAACGTACCCACACCCAGTAGCCATGCCGCCGGTACGCCAGCAATCAGGAAGCCGACCACAGCGACCAATGCCTGCGCGAGTGCGGTGCCGAAGATGCCGTGCACGACACCAGTCACGGTGTTCTGCGTCGTCGCCAAAAGCTCAACGGCAAGACCGCCTGCGAGTCGATCAAGAAACTTGCGTACGGTCGCCATCAGGGCAATACCGTCGCGATAAAAGAAGAAGGCAATAAACAATGCCAGCGTCATCTGTACCAACCCATTGCCGACGAATTTGCCCACACCCACCAGAAATACACGGGTTGGCTCCAGAAGACCCTTCGATTGAGCGGCAAGGCTCTCGCCAGAGGTGGCAACCCGCTGCCAGTATTGGGCGGCATATTCGCCGACCAGCGGCACACTGGATAACCAGGTCGGCGCCTCCACTGCCCCGCCATCGAGGGCGGTTTTGACAGTCTCCACAAACACCGTCACGCTGTCAGACAGACTGATTGCCAACAAAAAACATGGACCCAACACCAGCACCACCATTAGAGAAGTCATTACCAGCGCGGCCAGTGTGGCATTCCCCCACAGCAGCCTATGCAGCCGGACATACAGCGGCCAACTTGACGAGCAGACCACGGCTGCAAATAAAATCGCAGGCACAAACGGGTGCAACACCAAATAGACGCCCACTATCACGATCACGATAGCTGAAAGCCGCGCATATTGGCGCAGCCGCGGCGGAGCAGGACTTTGAATTGCGGGTTCGGTGTCGTTCATCGCAATATTGTGCGGGACTCGGCGACCGACAGTTGTAGGCCACCGGCAACTAACCGTGTGGGACGCGCGCACAATTTAATTGTGCCAGTCGGAGAGATCGTCGCCATCTGGCTGTGATCGGCGACGATTCTGACTTACGAGCGCGTTACTTTGCGGGCTTTACAAATCGCAGCGTCATCCGATCCGACTCGCCGATGGCCTGATACTTTGCCCGATCCACTTCACCTTCGGCCAGCGTAGGCGGCAATGTCCAGACACCCTTCTTGTAGTCTTTGGTGTCCTTGGGGTTGGCATTGATCTCGGATTTCGCATCTAGCTTGAAACCCGCCATCAGGGCATGCTTGATCACGTACTCTTCGGTCACGTAACCGGTCTCGATTGCGGTCTTGAGCTTTGAACCCGGTTTGGCGCGATGTTCAACGACGCCCAGCACCCCACCGGGCTTCAATGCATCGAAAAAACTCCTCATGAAAGCATCGACGTTGTCGTCGTCCACCCAATTGTGTACATTGCGAAAAGTCAGCACGAAATCAGCGCCGCCGTCGGGACGAATATCCAGCTTGTCCGGCAGACCCAGCGAGGCGATCCTGACCTTGTCGTAGAGTGCCGGTTTGGTCGCAAGCTTGTCCTTGAAATTCTTCAGTCCGGTTACCGAAAGCGCCGAAAACACCGCCACGTATTGGCCGCGATCTCGCAGGGAAGGCGCCAGCAACTCCGTGTACCAACCACCGCCCGGGAATACTTCAACCACCGTGGATTCAGGCTTTACGCCAAAGAACGCGAGTGTCTCCTTTGGATGACGATGGACGTCGCGCGCACGATTGGCATCGCTGCGGTGATCTCCCGCCATGATTTTGTCCAAAGCAGGCAGATCGGCGGCTAACGCGCCGGTCGCGACACAGACCATACTGAAAATCAACGGTGCTAGCAATTTCGAAAGTGTTTTTTGAAGTGGCATTTTTGTCTCTTTTTGTGATGTTGGGAAGCCGCTTTTGGCAGCAGATCAGGATTTTACGCGCTACTTACTAGCGGCGCACAGCAGGCGTCTCGATGGGCAGCGCACCGGCACGCCAGGCAAGGTAGAGTTCCAGCGCGAGGTTTTGGTCGCTTCCCGGCGCAAAAGGTTCAGCGCGCACACCAAGCTGGCAACTGCGCAGACGCCGGTGCAGTGAACCCAACCCCTGCCATTCGAGTCGATAAATGGGGTATCCGTTGGAATGCCCTTCGCTGATTTTCTCGGCCAGTAGCGTCCTGCCCGCGTTCTGCACGTGGCAGTGCACACAGGCGAGGTTCATCTGCCCCATCCGTTGTTGATATAGCGCTGCCCCTTGCTCGAAAGTGGCGCGATTTGCCTCGTTGATGGAAACTTGCCTCGGCAAGCCGCGTGACTGGAAGCCGACATAGGCGGTCAAGCCAAGCAACGCAGCGGACTCGTAAGCCAGCGGCGGCGCCCCCTGATGCCTGGTGCGGCACTGGTTGATACGGCCTTCGAGGTTGATGACAGACTTGGTTGCAGCGTCGATCTGCGGGTAGCGTGTTGCCACGCCCTTCATGGTTGTTGCGGCGTTTATCCCGGCGGGTGCGGCGCCGTGGCATTGCGCACAAGATTTGGCCTGCGAACCGGTCGCTTGGTTCCAAAGCATTTCACCATTGGCCACCCACAACATGCCCGGGTTGGCGGTATCGTCGGCTTGCAGCGCGCGAATTTCCACGCTCGCATAAGCAG
>JANMZU010000933.1:0-3868 GCA_031383585.1 Betaproteobacteria bacterium | reverse complement strand
TCGGCGGAGTGCCGGAGCCCGCGAGCGCGGCGATGACGCTGAACGCCACCATGGCGCCGATCATTACCACTTCGCCGTGGGCAAAATTGATGAGCTGGATGATGCCGTACACCATCGTGTAACCCAGCGCGACGACAGCGTAAACGCAGCCGAGCGTGAGTCCATTGATGAGCTGTTGGAGGAAGATATCCATATACTGACGATGTTACCGCATGAAGTGGTGGCGCAAAGAAAAACGGCACCCGAAGGTGCCGTTTTTTCGTACTGCGAAATTACTTTTTTGGTGCTTCTGCTGGCTTGGCCGGGACTGCGGCTGGTGCAGCTGCGGCTGGAGCGGCTGCGGCTGGAGCGGCTGCGGCTGGAGCGGCTGCGGCTGGAGCGGCTGCTGGAGCGGCAGCAGGCGCAGCGGTGAATGCCGTGGCCACACCGTTCTTCACGATCGACACTGGCGCAATCTTGCCACCGGTCATTTTGAAGATGGTGATTTCTGCGTCCTTGCGGTCACCCTTTGCATCAAACTCTACCTTGCCCGTTGCGCCAGCAAAGCTCACATTAAAGATCTCCGGGCCGAACTTGGCAGGGTCCGTCGAGTTGGCTTTTTTCATCGCCTCGATCATGGCCATTGCGCCGTCATAAAAGTATGGTGCGTACTGTTTCACTTCGCCAAACTTGGCGTTGAAGGCTGTCAGGAACTCCTTGCTGGCAGCATCTGATGGCAGGCCCGCCTGGGAACACACGAAGCCTTCAGCAGCATCGCCGGCGAGCTTGGTCATTTCGTTGGTGCATGCGCCGTCTCCGAATACAAAGACCGCCTTGATGCCAAGCTCGCGTGCTTGCTTTAGCAGCGGACCACCGGTGGCATCCATGCCGCCGTAGAAGATGACGTCAGGACTCTTGCCCTTGACCTTGGTGAGAATCGCTTTGAAATCGGTTTCCTTGTCGGTCGTCCGTTCGCGAGCGATCGGGTTCAGCTTGCCGGCTTTGAGCGTCTTCTCGACTTCGTTGGCCAAGCCTTCACCGTATGCAGTCTTGTCATCGATCAGCGCGACTTTCTTACCCTTCAGTTCATTGGCGATATACGTTGCCAATGCAGGACCCTGCTGGTCATCGCGACCTACTGTGCGGAACACGTTCTTCAAGCCGCGCTCGGTTAGTGTCGGGTTCGTTGCCGAACCTGAGATCACCGGGATACCCGCTTTGGCATAAATCTCGGAGGCCGGAATTGTTACGCCGGAATTCAAGTGGCCGACGACGGCGGCAACCTTGGCATCAACCAGTTTTTGGGCGACCGTCGTGCCGACTTTCGGGTCAGCCTGGTCATCTTCGGTCATGAACTTGATGTTCAGAACTTTGCCATCGATCTTGATCTTTTGCGCATTGACCTGATCAACCGCCAAGCGCACGCCGTTTTCGTCATCCTTACCCAAGTGAGCGATAGAACCAGTCAGCGGGCCAGCGTGGGCGATGGTTACTGATACGGTTGGTTCAACCGGAGCAGCAGGTGCGGCGACCGGGGCCGGCTTAACTTCTTCTTTGCCACACGCAACCAGACCGGCGGCCAGCATTGCAGCAAACACGAGTTTGTAGGAATTTTTCATCGGAGAATCTCCAAAAAAGGGGGGAATTTGAGGGTTTGGGCTGCGGCCAAGAATGTCCGCAAGATGCACGAATTGAAACAAACTGCAATTATGTGAGCCGAAATTGCTAATTGTCAATGAAAACAAGGGCGTTCGACTAAGTAAATGGTCTGATCGAACGCAAAAAAGCCGACCAGTGGTCGGCTTTTCCAAGCGGTACGGTGGCCGCGCTTATTTAGTCTTTAGCACTGACTCAATCATGGCCTTGAGTTCAGCGTCGGTCGGCGCGGGGTGCGGTGGCATCGGCACTTGTCCCCACACTCCCATGCCGCCTTTGCGGACTTTTTCGCTCAGCTTCTTGACGGCATCCTTGTCAGTTTTGTACTTCGCGGCGACTTCCTTATAAGACGGGCCAACCAGTTTCGCGGCATCCTGATGGCAGGCGTTGCAGCTGTATTTCTTGTGAAGTTCGTCAATGGCAAGGGCGTTGCTCATGGCCGTCAGAGTGCCGCAGGCAGCAATAAATGCAGAAAGGGCAGGCAGGGTTTTCATAATGTCTCCAGGGGTTGCGGTGGGTCAAAAATAAGTTCATTTGCGCAATATTGGCAGTTTGAGCGCGCGTTGCAATTTTGCAGGGTCCTTAATCGGGTCCAGGCAAGTAACGCCTTCGCAAAGGTATGCGACGACATCGTCGGTCTGGGGGCGCGAAAGCGCTGTTGTATGTAATTCGGTGCCATTGGCAATAGCCACCATCACCGACGTTGGCAGGTAGATGTCACTGAGCAAAGTTCGGAACCCCTTGAGGCTCCCGGCAGGCCCGGTCAGGATCACCAGGCGCGTAGGATGAAGATGTTCTTCCATGGCCATTAAAAAGCTGCCGAAGCCGGCAGGATGTTCCTCGATCTGGCCGGAAAAATGCGCCAGCGCCCGTAGGGCAGAGTCTGCGTAACGGGACTCATTGGTAAGGTGAGCGAGCCGCTGCAGTGCCAACGCTGCAACACCATTGCCCGACTGTGTGGCGTTGTCCATGCCTGGCTTGGGTCGCTGAATCAACTGTTCATGGTCATGGCTGGTGAAAAAGAATCCGCCGTTTTCGCGGTCTTCAAATTGATCGAGCACGACATCCGCGAGCTGCTGCGCGAAGTCGAGGTCTTCGTTGCGGAAATCCGCCTGCAGCATTTCGATAAGGGCTTTGATCAGGAAAACATAGTCGTCCAGGTAGGCGTTCAAGTGCGTCTTGCCATCCCGGTGTGTCGCGAACAGACGCTTGGTCGTCGCATCCCACATTGCCGTGCGTACAAAGGTGAGCGCGCCACGAGCGGAAGCAACCCAGTCATGACGACCGAATACTCTTCCCGCATGCGCCAATCCCTCGATCATTAGTGCGTTCCAGCTGACCAGCACTTTCTCGTCGCGACCTGGACGTATGCGGCTTTCACGAGCCGCTAGCAGCTTCATCTGTGCTGATGCGAGAAGCGCTTCACTGGATGCCGTGGTGAGACTCAGCGCGGCCGCAGCCTCGGCGATCGGCATGGCGAGGGTCAGGTTCCAGTACCTACCATCAAAGTTGGCAGGCAGATTGAGGCCATGATAATGCTCAACAACAAGAAATTCGTTCGGCGCCAGCAATGCCTCAATTTGTTCACGTGTCCAGACGTAAAATTTGCCCTCAATGCCCTCCGAGTCAGCGTCCATCGACGAAAAATAGCCCGCGGGACCATGATCATTTTGGGCTTGCATTTCACGCATTACCCAGCCGGCAGTTTGTTCAGTGCAACGTTTGAACAAAGCTCGTTGGCTGTCTTGCCCGCTCACTAGCCATGCGTCGGCAAGCAATCGCAGCAGCGGACCATTGTCGTAGAGCATCTTTTCGAAATGCGGAATTCCCCATTCGTCATCGACGGAGTAGCGAGCGAAGCCACCGCCGAGCTGGTCAAACACTCCGCCGCTGCACATGTGCTCCAGCGTGAAACAAGCCATGTGTCGCCCCGCGCTTCGCTCGTCTTGGCTGCCGGCTGCCGCAAACTGCCGAAGGCAAAACTCGATCATCTCGGTGTGCGGAAACTTCGGTGCGCTTCCAAATCCGCCGTCGGTCGCATCAAACATGCGCTTCATACGTTGAAAGCCATCGGTGACCGCTGCCGCGGTATTTGCTACGTTGCCGCTTGCGGCATTTTGCGGCGGGGATCGATTGAGCGCGGCAATCAATTGTACGTTCTGTGCCTTGATATCGTCCTGATGGTCGGCAAAATACTGGGCGACGCGAACCAACAGCGCGGCGAAGCCCGGCA
>JANMZU010000889.1:0-2465 GCA_031383585.1 Betaproteobacteria bacterium | reverse complement strand
GCAATTAGCGTTGAGGTTTCGCTATCCGCGTGAACGCATTTTGATACCAGCGCTGTCCTTACATACACAAACGCACCCGGGCTTAATGCCAGGCGCGACCACGCCTCCCAGTCAAGATTGCTCTTCATGGTAGTAGTAAATCTAAAATCCGGTGCTAAACCGCGGTTGACGACTACGCTTGGACAACACACTGGATTACCCAGGGTCAGCAAGCGGCGCTTTTCCGGGGGGATCTCAAGGGCCTCTCCTCCGCGATACACACGGTTGATCAGCGCGCGCTTGACACGTAAATTGATATTTATGTGCCGAGGGCCTGCCGGTGTATGTTCAGTGCTGTTGCTAAACGCGATAACGGCGTTTGGGTGTCGGCCGATTGCGTCCAACATGAGCGCGGTATAGTCGCGCTCATAGCGATCATCCTGATGTGCGATTGTCACAAACTTTGCATCAGTTGATGTCAATGCAAAATTCCAGTCTGCCCCGATTCCACCACGCACCGGATTCACCACCAGTGGTACACGGTATTCCTTCGCGATACTTTCCAGGAAATCAGAGGGCGTGGACGTCGACATAACCACTGCACTGTCACTTCTGGACTGCCTTAAAATGGATTCAAGGCAGGTGGCCAGATGTGGAGATCGGCCAAAGGCAGGAATGGTGAACGCATGACTCATGTCTCAAACATTATGCAAGATGGGAACAATTTACTTGATTGAATTAGGCACATTCCATTCGGATGCGACGCATGGCATTCAATTTTCGCTAGCACCACTGCAATGCTAGTTTCTGCGCCACGAAACGCGGCGCTGATTGCCCTCGCTTGCGTTATGACCTTTTTGGCAGGGAAAGATGTCAATTGGGACCTCCTGAATTACCACCTCTACGTCGCGCACGCTTGGGAACACAAAAAATACTTAACGGACTTTATGGGTGCCGGGCCCAACAGCTATTTCAACCCGCTCGCCTGCCTTCCATTTTACTGGATGGTGATGGCCGGTTGGCACAGTTTGGCAATCGGGCTGGTGCTAGGTGCATTCCACGGACTTGGCCTCATTTTTTTATGGGCGATCTGTGAGCGCTTCCTGTTTATAGGTCAAGCGCACGCCCGCTTGCTCACCACGGTATCGGTGCTGCTCGCTGTATCGTCTCCCGTTTTTGCAGGGGTGGTGGGTGGGACATTTTTGGAACCAACACTTACCGTTTTTGTTTTCGCCAGCTTATGGTTCACGGGGCTGGCTTGCGAAAATTACCTGGCAAGAAGAAGTCTACCGCTCATTTTAGTTGGCGGCCTACTCATGGGGCTTGCGACCGGACTAAAGCTAACCAATATTGTTTTCGTAGCCGCACTTGGACTGAGCCTTCTGTTCTTCATTGGGGCACGCTTGCAAGGGTTGGTCATCGCGACGGCTTTTTCGATTGGCGTTGCCGCCGGATATTTACTGTGCAACGGCTGGTGGGCCCATCACCTTTATCTGGAGTTTGGAAATCCGTTTTTTCCGTTCTTTAACGAATTTTTCCAATCGCCCGATTTCTCCACAGCAAAATTGGATCATGACCGCTTCAAGCCGACGAGCCTTCTGGATGTTCTGAAATTTCCATTCCGAATGGCCTATTTTCAAAGCTGGATTTACGTCGAGAACAATGCCCCGGATATTCGACCTGCCGTGTTTGTCGTGTTTGGCTTTGCACTCGCCGCCAAAACGCTAATCGCTAAAGGAAAAAATAATGGCAGCGTCGCCATCAAAAAATATTCGGCGCGCAACATGGTCATTGCTTTTTTCGCTTGCTCAACCGCAGTCTGGCTATGGACCACAAGCAATGGCCGTTACGCCTTGCCAATTCTGATGCTGGTTGGCCCGCTGTTGACGTTGGCGATATACACGACAACAGCCAACGTCAAGCACACCACAATCCTTGCATCGCTGGTGCTCGTCCTGCAATTGCTCCACGCCGGATCGGCTGGAAACCCGCGCTGGAGTAGCACTGGATGGACCCCGCATTGGTTTGAATCCAATATACCGCCGCGGCTAAAGGCCGACCCGCACGCCTACCTGTCGCTAGGTACATCTTTGAGTAATTCCGTGGTTGCCCCGTTTCTCCATCCTAAATCGACTTTTGTCAGCTTGACTGGGGTCACGTACGCTTTCCGTCCTGACGGACCTGGCAGCAACCGCGTTCGGCAAATCATTGCGCTTCATAAAAGTCACTTGCGCATGCTGGTAACTATTCCGCCTGACCGGCGACTGCCCGAGAGCGGCGCATTCAATACTTGGGATATGTCGTTAGCGCCCTGGGCGCTAAAAATCAACAGATCTGATTGCGAGTTTATGGACGTGACGCTTGCTCCAGACAATGATTCGCCAGAAACATTGAGCAAGCAATTACAGGACAAATCAGGCAATATCCCGCTGCTATCTTGTGCACTCGAGACTGGCCCTGGCGAGGATGAGGAAACCATTCGTGAA
>JANMZU010000880.1:0-8349 GCA_031383585.1 Betaproteobacteria bacterium | reverse complement strand
CATTTGGTCGCGGCACGTCTCCGCTCAATGTTGGCGACATGTGGTGGGGCGGCACCGCGCAGAACGGCTGGGGCGTCAGCATCACCCAGCAGGCAGGTATCTTGTTTGCGGCGTGGTACACCTATGGCGCAGATGGCAAAGCCACCTGGTATGTCATGACCGATGGAGCATGGACTGGCAATACTTATACGGGTTCATTTTTCAGCACGCTTAGCTCACCGTGGCTGGGAACGACATACACCCCGGGTCAGTTGCAAGTGGTGCCCGCCGGAACGATGACCTTCAGTTTCAGCGACGGCAACAACGCGACCATGACGTACGCGTTTACCAGCGGCCCGTTCGCCGGCACGACGCAGACCAAGCCCATCGTCAGACAGCCCTATTGACCATGCATCCGGGCTGCGAACTTTGCGAGGGCGACGGCGGCGAATTGATCATCCGCCGGGAGAAATGGCGGGTGGTCCGCGTGGCGGGCGCCGACGGCGACGCCTATCGCGGTTTTTGCCGCGTCGTGTGGAATGAGCACATTAAGGAGCTCACCGACCTCAGTGCTGCGGATCGGCAGATTTTCATGGAAGCGGTATTTACCCTCGAAAGCGTATTGCGCGAGGCGTTGCAGCCAGAGAAAATGAACGTTGCTAGCCTCGGCAACTTGACACCGCATCTGCACTGGCATGTCATTCCGCGCTTTCGCGACGACCCGGCGTTCCCCAAGCCAATATGGGCGATTACGACGCCGCCAGCCAGCCTTGGTACACTGAAAGAAAAAGCCGCAGCCATCCGCGCCGATGCAGCGCCGGAATGGGTGCGGGCAGTACACCGTGCATTCGCGACAGGTTGAATGATTGCTCCGCCAATTGGCTGAGCAAAATGGCGTCAAAAACAAACAGAGCGAATCGGGACGGTATCGCAAGGAGATTTGAATGGCTCAACAAGCAGCACCAAATATCAAGCCGGGATCCTTGTTTTTCAACGACGCCCGAACCTGCAAGGATTGGCTTAAGTCGATTGCGTTGACTAACCTGCCGCAGGCACAGCAGAACATCGTTGACGCATTGCGCAATCTCAACAGCGACTCTGACTTCAATGCGCTGCAGCGGCTGACCTGCATGGAGCTCCTGCGCGATAAGGTCGCTTATCTGCTCATGGAGCAGCGCAAGCGTTATGTTGGCAAAACGATTCCCCTGCCAAATAACGAGACCGCGGCGTGGAATGTTTCATGCAGCCTGGTTGCGGAAATGGAAGCGGGCTACCGGCGCTGCTGGATCGACGCCACGCAGGACGACGCGCCGCTCTTTACTCACCGTGCGCTCATCATCCAGCGCACGATCCGCTATATCGGCTTGCAGATGCTGATTGCCGGATTCAGATATCGACGTTTCGATCCAGTTTTGTGGATGCGTCTGCATTTGCAGTGGACGCAAGCCGAAGCGCGCAACCTGACGACGACACGCGTCAAGGACTCAATTGGCGCAGTCGGTGGTTATTCGAGCGTTCAGCAAGCGTATACGGCGGCGCTGCTCGGACAAGCTGCCAACATCCATGAACTTACACCGCGTCAGATCGATTTTGTCGATGCCGTTCTGAAGCGCTTTAGTCACAAGGTGACGATCGCCTACGACGCGCCCGCCAACCCCCACGGCATGGTGTGTGCAGTTGATTTACTGACCAATGCAGGTGCCAGCTTTCAACCGCAGGTAGCACTGGCGGATCACGAGCGCGCGCTGCTGGTTGAAGATCTGTCGACGTCCCTGCGGCGGCGCTTGAAGAAGCTGAGTTACGGCGAAACGCCCGCTTCACTGGACCTGCCAGCCGATTGGAACGCCGCTGACGCACAATCACAATTGACACGGCTTCACCGCTTGTGGTGTGAGGGCACTAACATTCTTCCACCCGCGACCGTGCCTAAAGACACGCGGGTCATTCTCGCATTCGGCATCACAGAAACACATTTCTTCGTTTCGGGTACGCCATTTGAACAGCCGGAAGTAAAGAGTGAGCTGACCCGTCAGGAAATGGCCGACATTAAGATGTTCGGCAAAGTCTCGGAGTCGACGATGCGCGCCCGCTACGCAGACTTCAACTACGGCACCGAGACTTGGGGGATCGTCGATGAAGTCCGCGGCCATGTGCGATTGTTGCGCCCCGCCAATTCAGGGCACGGCGTCGCGATCGGCAATCTGGTCGGCATCAAGCTGAGCAAGCAGGAAGTGTTTTTTCTTGGCGTCGTCTGTGAGTTGGTGGAAGAACTGGATAGCAGCATCTGCTCCACCATCGCGATCCTGCCAGGGAAGCCGGAAGCGACTACGGTTCGCGCAGCTGATAACCGCAGCCGCAGCCCGAACTATGTGCAGGGGTTTCGCTTACCGCCAATGGAAGCACTCAAGATTCCGGAAACACTCGTCATTCCCTCCGGATTTGTGCAGCGAGGTGGAAGCATCGACATCCTCCACGCAGAACACGGCAGCCCGAAAGTTGTAAAAGTCGCTGAATTTGTCGAGCGTGGCGTGGATTTTGATCGGGTGACGATTACGGGGTGATGCAGCACGCGCTGGCGACCGTGACGCGCCGCGCAAAATCGTCTCAATCTACCAAACGCATTTTTTTCAGCAACGCCAGCCAGCGCGGGTCGCTGTGTACCGCCTTGAAGCGATGCGGCCACTTCAGCAGGAACGGGAGCTATGCGTCGCGGGTGACATGGGCACGCTTCAGCCATTTAAATAATCGTCGACTCGATTTCGCCACTGGCAACGTGGCTCATTGCGATCTGTGTTCCGGCGATATGACCGCAGTTTTGAATCAGCGCCTGCGGGTACGGCTCCGAAGGAGTCACACGACTCGACACACGGTACAGCAGACAGAGTAGCGAGGCGGGTGCAATCAGTCGTTTCGACTTGTCCGAGTTCGATGGCCTCGTCATAGCGCCTCCCGTCTTTGGTCCGACCGATCTCTTGGGCGAGGCTGCTGAGGCGTTGCTCCATGGCGTCTGGCAGCGACCCTGCAAGCGGCGCGGATGCCGCACGCGAGATTTACATTTTTGGTGGGGAAATGGCTGGTTTCATGAGACGGTCACGCTTATTCCGGCAATCCAGCCAATCGCCATGCGGGCAAATACTGAGTTTCTATGTACTTGCGGTACGCCGCTTCCTTGCCCGGCCAGGGGATATCGCCCTTGATATCCAGACGAAGGTTTGGGTTCAGGCGTACGGCTTCTGCCGCCGCTTTGCGTGCTTGTGTTTGGTCACCCTTGCGGGCCTAGGCGATTGCCATCATCGCATGACTGCTGGAGCCATTATTGGGATTCGCATCCATCGCCTGCTGCGTCCACATGATCGCATCATCCGCTCGATCCTCAATGAAGGCTACGCGGGCCAAGTTGGCGTAGGTTTCCCCGGGGCGCCGTGCACTGTTCGCGAGTTTCACCCCCGTTTCAAGCGCCGTCCTCGCCCCCTGCATATCGCCGATAGCGATCAGTGCCACGCCCAGATTGTTATAGGCACCTGAATTCTTTGGTTGCAACTCAATACGCCGCCGCGTAGCTTGCACGCTTCCCTCAAGGTCACCACTAAAGGTTGCGAAAAGTGCAATCGGCAGGTAGACATCCGGATTGCTGGGGTCGGCCTGCTTGACTGCCTGCGCCAACTCTGCCCCTTGCTTTGCCAACGCTGTGCGTCCCGCCCGATCGACTTTGAGTTCTGCTCCAAAGTTAGCTTGCAGCAAAAGACGGGTCGCCAATCCCAGCTTGGCTTTAAGATTGTCAGGTTCCAGCGCCAAGGCTTGTCGGTATAGCGCTTCCATCGCTTGGTTATTCTTGAGGCTGTTTTGGTTAAGCGCAAGCGCGCTGGCGCGCATCAAGAGGTCTGCAACCTGCGGTTTGTTTGCACGCTTCTCACTTTCGCGTGCGGCGACGATGATCATTTGCGGCCCGATGGTGTTGCCGATACGGGTGGTCACCTGATCCTGCAACCCGAACACATCGGTTTGCTTGCCGTCGAAGTTTTCGGTCCACAATTGCGCGCCGGTCTGGGTGTCAGAGAGCACAGCGTTAATGCGCAGCCTCTCTTTGTCGCCGGTGACGCTACCAGTGAGTACGAAGCGCACGGCGGCCTCGCTGCCGAGTTGCGGAATCGTAAGTTTTTTATCTGCCAGGCTGAATGCTGTGGCGGCGGGAACGATGGTGGCGTCGCGAATGCGCGAGAGATCGCTGGTGATGTTGCTGGTGAGCGCATCAGCGATGTAGGCTTTCTCCTTGTCGCCGGTTTGATTGGCGAATGGCATCACCATCACCGATAGGGGGTTGATGGCCGGAGATTTGCTGGTGTCGTTGGATGCGTTGACTATTGCCGATGTCGTGGTTTTGCTTTGGGCGGCAACGTAAATGCCAGCGCCGATCAGCGTGACGATGACTAACACGAGCGCAACCTTGGTGCCTGTGAGCAAGTGCGGCACTCCAGCAGGGGTTGGCCTACTCGCTAGTTTGTCACCTGCCTCCAATCCTGGTGCGGCGCTCGGGGCATTTATGCTCGAAGAGGCGCTTCCACCAACGAGTTTGGCCACGCGCGCCACATATTTTTCCAGCGTGGCGGCGTCGCCATTGGCCCAACGCGTCCACTGCACATCCAGAAACGAATCCGGCACGTGCGCGCCCACGTCTTTGGTGTCATCAACCGCGACAGGTACCAGGAATGGCTTGCCTTTTGCCATCAAGTGCGTGCGTTGATCGGCCAGCCGCCATTCAAACCGAAAGTATCCTTCAAGCCGCGCCTCGGTATTGGCTGAAATGATCGGCACGAACAACGCGCATTCCTTGATCTGCTTCTTGATCGATGCGTCCCAGGCATCGCCACCGCGCAGCTCGCTCTGGTCAAACCACACTTCCAAACCAGCAGCGCGCATGGCCTCGCAGATGCGCCTTGCGGCGTCGGCGTCCTGGCTTGCGTACGAGAGGAAAATTGCGTGCACGGCTTGCGCCTTTGAAATGCCAATCTGGATGCTCATCCTAATCTGTTATGCCAGGCTTGTTAAGTGAGGCGGGACAGCGCAGTAGCGTATGTGCTTCCGGCGAGTCGGCGATTTGGTGGCTCTGACAGCCGTGAACTAGCACTAGGGCCGCGCTTGGCTCGACTTGAGAATCTTGGCGGTTATCGTCCCCTTGGTCGCGGGTGTTGAGGCGATAGTTTGGCATAGCAACAGGTCGTTTACTGGCCTCCAGATGAAGCCTCGTCGATGTGTCAATGTTTTTCCGGTCGCGCGCAAGTTGGCAGGCTTCGGCTTTTTGGTTTGCCACAATTCGCAGCGGTTGCTGGCGCGGCGGGCAAGATTGACTATGTGAAAGCCGCGGCTACACAAGCAAATGTTATGGAGCGACGATGCCGTTCTTCATCGTTGGTAATTGATAGGCCTGGGCTGATGCCACGCTAGAAAATTAGCGCACTCAGATTCGAATGGCACTTACTCAAGCGTCAGATCGACAATTTTTCGATGGCGATGAAAGCAATTGCGCGACGGTCTGCATCCCGGCGCAACCCTCGTGGTTGTTCCCCCGTTGCCGTGGGAAGGAGGTGATGCGCGACGAAAGTAGCCCTCCCCGCGCGTTTGGTTTGAAACACGATATTTTCGCCTTCATGTACCAGCGGCAAAGCGCATGACGTTGTATCTCCCTGCCGGGAGATACAACGAATCACGATGCGCTACGAGCTTTTTCTAGTTGCGCCAGCAGCGGAAGCGACCTGGGACCCCATCCCATCCGACGGCAATTTCGTCGCTGTCACCAACATGGTGTCGAGCTTCTGCACAACAGGGCCGGCAGGTATCCGCTGAGCGGTAACTACCATGGTATCGAGCCTTTGAACATGCGCAGCGCCTTGGCCGCCCGATACCGCGTCGAGGGCAGCGTCGCCAATTTCATCGGCTTGATTGTGAGCACTTTGCATGCCGGATGTATTTTTGTTGGAAGACATTTTGACTCCTTGAATAAGAACTACGTTATCACGCTGCAAAGCGCCACGTGACTTGAAGTTAATAGCGGCGAAGCGGCCGGCTACTCTTTGATTCTCGCGTGTGCCAATTTTGCAACCCCGGAATCCACCACGCGACCGTAAACTACCTCCAGATTCCGAAGCTTGTCAAGCTTCAGGTTCAACTTTTCATATTCAGACGCCATCGGTATTGGACAAGATATAGACCCGACACTGCCAAAGCGGCTGAAATCAATTTGGACCTGCCCATGTTGCTTCTCCTCGGTGGTTCATGACGCCACTTTAGGCGGTCGGCGCAAAAGAAAATATGGAATATTCGACATTTCCGAAAACTCCTTTTTCTGTTGGTTGCGCACCGCCGTAGTGCGCTGCTGGGCTGCTGACTGTGATGAATTTCGTCGATGACCCGAACTTTGTCGCGTCTTGCCGCTTGCATCAGCTAGCCCGAGAGGCCCATTATTTGCTGAATCAATGATGACGTTGTGTCGAGCGACATACGCGCTCGGCGAGGGCTGCGGCTTGCTGTCGCCCCTCGATCAAGACTCGTACAAGAAAGGTCTTCCGACTTGCGATGTCGAGCATACGATCCATCGCCAGGTTCCATTCGCGACGAAAATATCCCTCCCCGCGCGCTGGGTTTGAAACACGGTATTTTCGCCGCCACGTGCCAGCGGCAAGTCGCATGACGTTGTATCTCCCAACCGCAAGATACAACGAAGCAAGATGCGTTACGAGCCTTTTTTATTCGCGCCAGCGGTGGATGCGACCTGGGAACCCATCGCGTCCGGCGGTAATCTTGTCGCTGTCACGACCATGGTGTCGAGCTTCTGCACAACAGGGCCGGCAGGTATCCGCTTCGCGGTAACAACCATGGTTTCAAGTCTTTGAACGGGCTCAGCACCCTGGCCGCCCGATACGGCGTCGAGGGCAGCATCGCCAATTTCATCGACTTGATTGTGAGCACCTTGCGTGCCGGAGGTATTGTTTGTGGAAGACATGTTGACTCCTTAAGAAAGAACTACGTTATCACGCTGCAAAGCGCCACGTGACTTGAAGTTAATTGCGGCGCAACGACCAGCTAATCTTTGATTCCCGCGTGGGCCAAATTTGCAACCCCGGAACCCACCACACGACCCTAAACTCCTTCCAGATTCCGAACCTTGTGAAGCTTCACATTCAAATTTTACATACCGACACCATTGGCATTGGACAAGACATGGAACCGGCTTTGCGAGCTGATCGTTGCCGGAACAAGGCTCATCCTTCGACATTTTCCAACTCACGTTATCCAGCCATCGTGTTGGCGAGCCTGGGCGCGAACTGCTCCATGGTGCGCGTCGTCGATGTATCCAACAGACCGGCGTGGACAGGCCGGGATGCGGCCGCTGTGTCAACGGTTTCACTGGCTTGCTTCATTACCTGTTTCGCCGAAACGGCCGGGACGGAGAGCTCAGCGCGGCTGGTTGCGACGGGCTGGGCATTCGCCAAACAAGACACGGCGGTCAAGAAGGCAGCGGTAGCGGTTGAAATCAATTTGGACCTGTTCATGTTGTTTCTCCTCGGTGGTACGTGGCATCACTTTAGGAGGTCGGCCCAAAAGAAAAATATGGAATATTCGACATTTCTGAACATTTATTGTGTCTGGTGGTGGCATCGTGCCTTAGTGCGTTGCTGGGCTGTTCAATGTGATGGATTTCACACCATAGGTCTGGGCGATGTCGCTTTTTTGCCGCTTGCATCGGCTACTCAGGCAACCCAGCCAGCCGCCATGCGGGCAGATACTGGGTTTCGATGTACTTGCGGTACGCCTCTTCCTTTCCCGGCCAGGGAGTGTCGTCCTTGATGTCCAGCCTTAAGGTTGGATTGGTCCGCACCGCCTCAGCCGCCGCCTTGCGCGCCTGCACTTGATCGCCTTTGCGGGCGTGGGCGAGAGCCAGCGTCACGTGGTTGAGCACAAAGTTTGGACTGGCCTGCAACGCGTGCTGTGCCCACTTGATCGCTTCGTCTGGGCGATCCTCAATAAGGGCAACTTCGGCCAAGTTATTGTAGATATCTGCGGGTGGCGCTGCGGGGCTGACGAATTGCAACGCCTTTTCAAGCGCAGCACGTGCGCCGACAGTATCGCCCACTCCAAGAAGAGACCAGCCAAGTACCCCGTGGCTCTCGCGTCCTATTGGTACCAACTCAGCGTAGCGCTTGGCAGCGAGGACGGCGCCGCCAAGATCGCCGCTCACGCTAGCGTAAATCCCCATTCCCATGATTGCCCTAGGATTATTCGGCTCGGCTTTTCTAACAATCTCAAGCAGGTCAGCACCTTGTTTAGCCAGCGCGAGGCGTCCGGCCTTATCCAACTTAAGTTCGTTTGCAAAAG
>JANMZU010000876.1:0-1955 GCA_031383585.1 Betaproteobacteria bacterium | reverse complement strand
GAGCGTTGCAAATCGGCGGCCAGATGCTCAACCACTTTCTTGCCATAGCCACGGCTCTCCTGCGCTTGCACGATCAGTCGCCCGATGTCCCAATAAAGCGCCAGCAGCTCCCGATTAGCGGCCAGGCCGACCTTGATCCGGGCAAGCTGCACCCGCCCCTTGATCTCCTGAAGCAGCGGGCCGTAGTCAGCAGGCAACGAAACAGTCACAGCCAAGACGCGCTCCTTTGTGCTGATTTTCTCCGGGCCGATGTATTGTCCAACAGCTTGTTGGACAATCTCGCAAAATCCTTCTCCACGATGGCGGGCGTCATGCCCCTGCGTGCGGCGGTTTCGGCGAACAGCTCGCGCCGTTCGGCTGACGTTAGCCGCGCGACCGACTCCATCAGCCGCGCTCCCCGCAAATCCGCTTGATCGCATCGTACACCCAGCCGGTTGCCGTCACCGTGTCGCGCAGCACCCGCTTGCACATCGCCTCGTCCAGTTGTTTGCGCAGTGTTGTGATCACTGCGTCGTCTATACGCTCCTTGCCCAGTGCCTTCAGCGCCTGCACCAAGAGCCCGCTCTCGCGGTATTTGAAGCCAACGTCCTTCAGCGCCGATTTCTTGAACTCCAGCGTGAAGTGGCCCGCGGAATCACCGTCATCGCCAATCTGATACTGGCGGTTCGGCCCGTCTGACAGATACACCAGCCGACCGGGCACCTGGGTGGAAAGCCCCAGCAGATTCAGCGCCGCGTCGCCCGAAGGCTGAATGCGCCAGTTGAACTTGCGCGCAAATGCCTGCGCCACTTGATCGAAATCCGGGCTGAGCTGCTGCTGCAACAACTCGCTGTATTTCGGGTAGTCGTACATGCCGCGATAAACGCGGCGAATCGTTCCCGCTGCCACAAGGTTGTAGAACACCCAATCGACCGTGCTGCGCCCAAAATCAGCCGAAAAATCATTCGCGCTGAATGCCCACCCCCTACCGCGCCCATATATTCGAGAAACTATTTGTTTTTCAATGGTTTGCATAGCTTTTCTCCTATTCATTCACCAAGAAAAACATACTACTTTTTCTTGGTGAAAAAAGAAAGCTAAAAGCAGGCATTAGGCGTCCAATGCGTCCAACGCTACTTGCCCTGACAACAGACGCGGCAGAAGCAGGTCGCGGGTGCGGCGGAGGTTTTGGATTTGAAAGATGAGGGTTTGCATTTGTTGGATGGCTGGATCAACGACCGCCGAAAATTGCCTAGCGACTGACAAAGTCGGGATGGCGATGGGGTGTTCTTCCAGCACACTCCAATTGGCGCGCGGCATTTTCGATCCATTTGATGTGGCAGTCGCGAGCGCGACAAACTCATCGCTCGATACACAACCCACAACGATGGCGTAGTGTTCAGGTTGTCGTGAACGGATGACGATAGCGTCGGCAGAGCACAGACCATCGAAAGGCGCAACGCTGACTTTGTGAAAATATGGTCGGATTTTGCCGAACAAAACTTCGCCTTTCATGAACTCCAGTTTATTGGAGCCGAGTTCTGTCGTGGTTTCCCATGCGTCGAGCGCGAGTGAACGACGCGGAATGTGCTCAAGGCCGACGAAGGGTCTTGGCTCTTCGAGTTGGCCTTTCGACACGTTGCGACGCATCTCCTCCGCAATTTTGCTCAGCTTCTTCACCTCCCACCCCTGCGGAATCTCGCCGATTGGGGAAGCGACGCGGGCGCGGGCATCAAAGCCGGGGAAGCGGAAGTGGACGAACCATTCGCGGTATAGGGCGCGGGCCATCGACTCCAGAATCTTGATGCGCCGCTGACTGTTCTCGATGAGTTCGTCGTAGGCCGACAGGACGCCCGCGATGCGCTGCTGGACGGGGAGCGGGGGAATATCAACCTCGATCTTTGCCAACTTTTCTCCCGGCAACTTTTACGCCGCCTATGAATGCAGCATTTCGGGCGCGCTCGGCACGCTGTTTG
>JANMZU010000866.1:0-1709 GCA_031383585.1 Betaproteobacteria bacterium | reverse complement strand
ATCTGACGCTCTCTGCATGAGTCGCAACATACCAATCAACCATCGATCTGCAATGGCGCGAAAGACTTGACGACGTCGTCCAGCGCCTTGAGCTGGGCAAGAAAAGGCTCTAGCTGATCAAGCCGCAATGCACTGGGCCCGTCACACTTGGCCTGGGCCGGTTCAGGATGCGCCTCCAGAAACAGCCCCGCCAGGCCCACGCCCATGCCGGCACGCGCAAGCTCGACGATCTGCTCACGGCGACCGCCTGAAGCTGCCGCGCCGGACTCTCGCTGCTGCAACGCATGGGTCACGTCGAAAATCACTGGCAAATCTGCGGTCACTTTTTTCATGATGCCAAAGCCAAGCATGTCCACCACCAGATTGTCGTAGCCAAAACAGGTGCCGCGATCGCAGAGGATGAGCTGGGCGTTACCGGCCTCTTTGAATTTCTCGACGATGTTCAGCACCTGCGAGGGGCTCAGGAACTGCGGCTTCTTGATGTTGATGACGCGGCCAGTTTTGGCCAGCGCTACGACCAGGTCGGTCTGGCGCGCAAGGAAAGCGGGTAACTGTAATACGTCCGCTACCTCAGCCACTGCTTGCGCCTGTGATGGTTCGTGCACATCGGTTATGACCGGCACGCCGAATGTCGATTTGACCGATTCGAGTATTTTCAGTCCCTCTTCCAGTCCCGGCCCGCGGTATGAATGAATGGAAGAACGGTTGGCCTTGTCAAAGCTGCCCTTGAAAACGTAGGGGATACCCAGCTTTTGAGTAACACGTACGTACTCCTCTGCTGCGCGCAGGGCAAGGTCTTCGGATTCGAGTACGTTGATACCGCCAAACAAGACGAACGGACCATGATTGCTGACGTGAATTGCGGAATTGATCGTAATGGTCGTCAAGGCTGCTCCTAAGAATTCAACCCTCACATTTTACGCGCGGAGTCATGCAAGCATTTGGCATATCAATGCGCTACGCCGAACACCCCATACAACACGAACTTCCGACGGCACGAGTTTGACGTCACTGGCCCGGCTTGAAGGCGCCGGGTAGAACAGTGTCGCGCGGCGTTCTTCTTTGGCAGATTACGTAAACGGAACTGCCCACCTTCGTCGCGGCGCGTGGGCACCTAACTGCCAACTGTTGTGCTGCGAAAAGTCAGAGTCCTTCGCTGCAAACTATCCTGCAGCTCTATGCTTGTAACAATCTTCTCAAGTTCCACGATCAGTTTCGATTGGTCTGTGTCGGCGCCGTCGGCGCACCGGTCAGAGTCGGCTGTACCAGCTTCCCGTGAGGCTGATCAAACTCACCCTGCGGCTTGCCGGACTCGGCTACTGCAGACTCCACCGCGATCAAAGAGCCAAATACCAGTATCAGCACTGCGGTAAATGCGGTGGCAATGGCCTTCATCGTTCTATTCATTGGACGCTCCAGAAATCTCGATTGCGGAACCTGAAAGATACGGAAATGCCGAAACGCCAGTTTGATGAGGATCAAATGCGGCGAAGATAAACGCGCCTTGTCGTTACGCAGGGCAATGCAGGTTACTCGAATGCGTTTGAAGCCCGCATTGGCTGAAGTACTGGTTGCCTGTGTTCCCACAAATTCGCACACCTTTGATCTGCGTCAAAAAATAACTGTGGCCGTAGCGTAAGGTGAAGTGGCGAGTTCCATGGGGAGCCGATCACAGGAGAGTGCATTATGTTCAAGAGAATTCTTGTGCC
>JANMZU010000857.1:0-3296 GCA_031383585.1 Betaproteobacteria bacterium | reverse complement strand
GACGGGCGCCAGTAAATCATGGTTTTGTCGCGAGTGTGCGTCCGTAATCGCACAGATCTAGCGATACGAATCAGCGGGGCCGCTTACAATCGTGACTACTTCCACATCAGCGTTTTGACGTCGATTTGGTCTCAAGGGAGAAAAAATGTTCTTGAAAATACGCAATCTGTTGACCGTAAATGACCTGGCGCGATTGGGCCAACTCAGCCGTGAACTCCGCTTCATCGAAGGCAGGGCCAGCAATCCAGCAAATGAGACCAAGGACAATCTGCAAGCAGACGTTGGCGACCCCAAGTACACGGAATCAGTACAGATCGTCAATATTGCTCTCGGGCGTTCGCGTGAATTTATGGACTTTGCGATGCCAAAACGCGTCGCGCCGCCGCTGCTGTGCTGCTATCGACCGGGCATGAAATATGGCGCGCACGCCGATTCGGCATTGATTCCCGTCTCCGGAACGAGGCTACGCTCGGACCTCTCCTGCACGGTTTTCATCTCTGCCCCCGACAGCTATGAGGGCGGTGAATTGTCCATCGTAGTCGGCAATCAGGCGATTGCCTTCAAGGGTGACGCAGGCGATGTAATTTTGTATCCGTCAACGACCTTGCACGAAGTCGTTCCGGTCGTATCTGGCGAACGACTGGTGTCTATTACGTTTATCGAAAGCTATATCGCCGACACACACCAGCGCATGCAGGTGTATGAACTGAACGAACTTGCAGCGCTCGAGGGCGGCACAATGAAATGGGAAAACCGGGTACGGCTGGACGTCGTGCGGCAAAATCTGATGCGCATGTGGTCTACGACTTGAGTGCCCTCACACGGTGCGCACAGGTTCTACGGCAAAGTTAAAGATCGCCATTTGGCGACATACTGCAGTCATTTATGGCCCGGCAAGCCCGTCGATGCTGGATGTACACATTTTTCTTGCATCTCAATACCCGACCGCACCGCCATCCTTGCGATGGTCACTTCCCGCCACGTAGCCATCGTCGCCCAGCCGCCAAATAAGTTGAGCGCCGCCGAAGGCGAAATTCACCGCCTCTGCCGATGCAATTCTGTGCCCCATTTCTTCGAGTGCCGCGCCAATGCTCGCTTTCAAGGCGTCTTCCAGCCCGACCGTGCCGTCTGGATTGACGATCCATCGTGGTGCGTCGGAGGCAGCCTGCGGGTTCTGCCCGTAGTCGCACATGCGGACGACCATTTGTATATGCCCTTGCGCCTGCATGTGGCCACCCATCACGCCAAAGCTCATCAGCGGCTTGTTGGCAAGATCGGTTAGGAAGCCGGGGATGATGGTCTGGAACGGTCGCTTGTTCGGCGCAACCTGATTGGGGTGCCCGTGCTCCAGCACGAAGCCGTGGCCGCGATTTTGTAGCGAAATCCCGGTGCTTGGTACCACCACGCCAGAACCGAAACCCATGTAGTTAGACTGAATCAGGCTCACCATCATGCCGCTGGCATCTGCCGTGGTCAAATAGACGGTGCCCCCATGCTGGGGAATGCCGTGCGTCGGTACGCTTGCGCGGTCCACATTGATGAGTGCGGCACGCGATTTCAAATAGGCCTTGTCCAGCAGCGCTGCTGTCGGCACATCCATGAAGCGCTCATCGGCGATATAGCGATGGGCGTCAGCAAACGCGAGTTTCATGGCCTCAATTTGTAAATGAACACTGATCGTGGAATCAACCTTGCGTGAAGCAATATCGAAGTTCTCCAGAATTCCCAAAGCGAGCAGTGCGGCCAGTCCCTGGCCATTGGGTGGAATTTCGTGCAACCGTACCTCGCGATAATCCATATGGATGGTGCCGACCCAATCACAGGTATGCGCGGCCAGATCGCCAACATTGAGTACGCCGCCTAATTGGGCAGCGTGCGTGGCCATTTTCTGCGCCAGTGCGCCATTATAAAAACTCGCGCCGCGGGTGGCGGCGATGTCCTCAAGCGTGCTGGCCTGACCATCCAAAATCCATTTTTCGCCTGCCCGTGGCGCCCGGCCATCTTTGGTAAAGTCGCGCACAAAATCCGGCTGGTCTTTCAACATTTCAGCCTGCCGTGCCCAGCTCACTGCGGTAATCGGCGAGACGAGAAAGCCGTCCTGCGCATAGCGAATTGCGGGCGCAAACAAGCTCTCAAACGGCAGTGCGCCGAATTTTTCCCATAGCGATACCCACTGCGATACCGCGCCCGGCATGTTGATCGAATCGACGCCACGCACCGGCATGGTTTTCGCCCCAGGATACTTGGTCGCAAAATAATCGGGCGTCCAACCCGATGGAGAGCGGCCCGAGGCATTGAGGCCATGCAACCCCTGACCGTCCCACAGAATTGCGAATCCATCGGAGCCGATACCGTTGCTGGTCGGCTCTACCACGGTGAGTGCAATTGCAGTGGCAATGGCAGCATCGACCGCATTGCCTCCCTGCTGCAACATCAGGAGCCCCGCCTGCGCGGCGAGAGGTTGCGAGGTGGCGACGAGGTTTTTGGCCATCACCGGCATGCGTTGCGACGCGTAGGGGAAATCGTAGGAAAAATTAGTCATGGTGGTGGTAGGCACTCACAGGTTTTGCTGGCTTGCAGTAGTATGAGATTCTACTCTTCAGCGAGGTCTACGCTCCCATGTCAACACCTCCAAAAGCGATCCGCGCCGTCGTCTTCGATGCCTATGGCACTTTGTTCAACGTCCATTCTGTGGTTGAAACGTGTGAAGTGCTCTTTCCCGGCAAGGGCAGCGCGCTGTCTCAGCTGTGGCGCAGCAAACAGCTCGAGTATTCGTGGTTGCGCAGTCTGATGGGGCGCTATGTGGACTTCAATCAAGTCACTCACGAGAGTTTGCAATTCGCCTGTGAATCGTTGGGCCTGCCGTTTTCCGATTTGGCAGCGACGCGGCTCAATGAGGCCTATCGACAGTTGGCCCTGTTCGACGACACACTTTTGGTACTTCAGCAGCTACAGCACAACCTTCCGACCGCCAAGCGCGCCATTCTCTCCAATGGTGCCCCTGAGATGCTCAGCGCGGTGGTCACGCACAACAACATCGGCAAGTTTTTTGATGCAGTGCTTAGCGTCAACGAGGTCGGCGTCTTCAAGCCTGATCTGCGGGTATATGAGCTATGCATTGATCGCTTAGTGGTTTCGCCGGGCGAGATCGCTTTTGTTTCGAGTAACGGGTGGGATGCCGCTGGTGCCAAGGCGTTCGGCTTTACCTCATTTTGGATCAACCGGTCTTCTGCACCGGTCGAGCGATTGGGCGTCACACCGGATCGGGTGCAGAAGTCACTTGCTGAGCTGCCGAC
>JANMZU010000606.1:0-4475 GCA_031383585.1 Betaproteobacteria bacterium | reverse complement strand
AGGCATGGCCGCCACCGCCGTACTTGAGCATCAGTTCACCGATATTGGTTCGCGACGTTCGATTGACGATCGACTTGCCCACGGCGAAAACCGTAATCTTGTTCGCCAATCCCCACAGGATATGTAGCGAAATGTTCATCTGTGGATACATGGCATAAACCATGAACCGGTTGGTTGGCCATATTTTGTCTTCATTGCGCATATCGAGGATCGCCAGATTGCCGTGCAGCTTGGCGCAGCGGCTGATCTGCTCTTTCGCCTTGGTCGCGTGCTCCCAGTAAAGATTGACGCGCTCCTGTACATCCGGGAGCGCCAGGATTTGCTCAATATTCAGCTCGCGACAGTGGGTGGTCAGCTCCATCATCATGGCGTAGTTGGAGATGCGGAACTCGCGAAAACGGCCCAGCCCGGTGCGCGGGTCAGTTACGAAATTGAGCAGCACCCATCCAGTCGGATTCTTGATTTCGTCGCGCGAGAACTGCGCCGAGTCGCTCTTGTCGACCGCTTCCATCATCTCGTCGCTGATACGCGGAATCGCTTTCTTGCCGCCGTAATACTCATAAACCACCCTGGCCGCAGACGGCGATTCGGCACCAATAACGTGATTGGCCCGCTCACCCGCTACGCGTATGGTTTCCGACAGGTGATGATCGAACGACAGGTGCACGCCGGGTACGTAGGGCAGATTGGTGGTGATATCGCGCGCACTCACCTCGACCTTGCCGTCCTGCATATCCTTGGGATGCGCGAATATGATTTCGTCAATCAGATCAAGTTCGTATAACAGTACAGCACAAACCAGCCCGTCAAAATCACTGCGGGTAATGAGGCGAAACTTCTGCTGCGACATGGCTTTTCTCCTCCGAAACGAATTGTAAAAATAGTATCTGCGGCAAATTCGACTCTATTCTTAAATTGCGAGGGCTCGCGGGCAACGTTGGTAGCGAAACAGAGTCAAATTGTTTTCAGCAAATGAACTTGCCTCTAACTGCGCGTACCGGATTAAAGCAAAAGATTGTGCCTTTGACGCCGGAGGAATCTCTGAATTGCAATGTGTACTGCGTGACCGCTCGCCCTCACCTTCACTGGCTGCCGCACTACCAGTGTACCCTTGTCCTGCAAGTCACGGAGCCAAACGGCGCAGGGCGATTCTTCCACACTAACCCGGCTCCACAATCGATACACCGCCCTCTAACGTGCAAATTGCCTTACCCAGCCCGGCGCTGAATAGGGTTTGCAATGCAGCGTTTCTCACGTTTCTACAAGTCAGCCAAATCAACTTTGGCGCCGTACCGTGCCGCCTTACCAGCTCAACGAATTCGCTATCTTTGCTAATCAGTTTTGACCGCTACAAAAGTCGAGTTGGCCTCATGAGTGACCATGTTTCGTTGAAAAATCAATAGCCATCTCTCTAATCTCCAGCTTCTCTCGCCGGGTCAAAAACTTCCTCAGCAATTTGTAAATGTCCGGATCGAATTCCCGCTCCGTTGATCTTCGTGACGAGACCAAAGCAAATAACTCTTCCTCATCGGTCGCCGTACCCAAATGGCACCATCGATCCACCACGTACAGCCGTTGCCAGCCATGATCGGGATGGGTTTCCTTGATGGCGATTGGGCCTTTCCACGGCCATGCCGGAAAGCGATGTTGGCCCAACGCGCCTAGCAAACGCAGGTTGTGCTGCATCATGCTTTCATTGCCCACGCACGTGCCGCGGCAGCGATGCAACTGCATCGCAAAGCAAGCACCATCGGTCGTTTGCACGCCCAGCGCTTTCCAGCACAGTGAATGTTCTGCAGCGAGGCTCTGCAATAGCTCCTTGGCACGCGCCTTGGTGGAGAATGGTCCGTAAAAACCGGCTGTATTGCCTGGATCGAATTGCGCCAGAGGCAGCATTTCCAGTGGCGCATCCAAGTCTGTCAGGCGAATGAAGACGATCTGCAGGTTTTTGCGAAGCCGGTGATTCCTCAGTGGCAGCGCTGTCTTGACCAGTTGAATCTCGCGCAGCAACGCACCCAGTTCGCCGGCGGTTTCCTCGACTTCGATGCGGGTGATTTCGGTGGAGAGGCGCTGGTCGTTGGCGCTGCGGCAATCGCTGGAAAAATGTGAGCGAACGCGGTCGCGCAGGTTGATGCTTTTACCGACATAAATTGGTAGCGCGTTAATGCCGTAAAACAGGTACACACCAGGGCCTTCTGGCAGATCGTCAAGTACCCCCGGCGCTAGCTGTGGCGGCAGGCTGGGCATCTTGAGCAGCGCTTTCACCGCGGCGGCAAAAGTGTCGACGCGGTGGTCTACGTGCATCGCGCTGAGTGCAGCCCAGGTGATACGTGCGTCACCCAGCGCGCGGTGGCGCTCGAAGCTGGTCAGGCCGTGGCGGGCGATGAGCGCGTCAAGATTGTGTTGCTTGTCCTCCGGATAGAGCCGCCGCGAAAGCCGCACAGTGCAGAGCACATCAGCGGTAAAAGCTATGTCGAGTCGGCGAAAGGCGTTTTTGACAAAGCCGTAATCGAAGCGGGCATTATGCGCAACAAAAAGGCATCCCTCCAGACGCGAGAGCACGTCCTTCGCAATCTGCGCAAACGTCGGTGCGTTAGCTACCATCGCATCAGTGATGCCGGTCAGCGCCTGAATTTCCATGGGAATTCTGCACTCCGGGTTGACCAGAGTCTGCCATTCCTCGATCACTTCGCCCTGCTCGACCAGCACGATACCGATCTCGGTGATGCGGTCACCCGTGGCGGTGATTCCAGTGGTTTCGAGGTCAATAATTGCTATTTTTTGGTGCGTCGCAACAAGCATGGTTTAGCTGTAACGTTTCTGTAATATTTGATAAATGTATCTGCGGTGCAACAAAAGTAGCATTTTGGCGACTTTTGTTTGCGGCGGTCGTCAATCTTTGGTATTTTCAGTCAGTTGTGATGCATTCACTTTTAATCAATTAACACTTTCCCTGGAGCTAAGATATGCGAAAAACAATTCTTGCGGCGGCATGTGCGCCACGCGCAATTGCAAATGGCTTGAGTTTTGGCCTGACAATCGCGGCGGCGCTAGCCATGCCGACCGCTTTTGCCCAAACCGCCGCAACTGATGCAAAGCCAGCGACGAAAGTGGAAGGCAAGCTTGAAGTCATAACAGTAACTGCCGAGCGCCGTGAAGAGAACATCAAGGATGTTCCGGTATCGATCAGCACGCTCAGCGGCGAAAAGCTCGACATCATCAACTCTGGCGGTCAGGACATTCGCATGCTGGCCGCGCGCGTGCCGAGCCTGAACATCGAATCTTCGTTTGGCCGAGCATTTCCACGTTTTTATATCCGCGGCTATGGCAATACCGATTTTGACTTGAACGCATCCCAGCCGGTCTCGCTGGTTTATGACGACGTGGTGCAGGAGAACCCGATTCTCAAAGGCTTCCCGGTATTCGATATCAATCAGATCGAGGTATTGCGCGGCCCACAAGGCACATTGTTCGGTCGCAATACACCTGCCGGTGTGGTGAAATTCGATTCGGTCAAGCCATCGCAAACGCAAGACGCCTACGGCAGCATTTCATGGGGAAAATTCGGCACCATCAATGTCGAGGGCGCCTTCAACATGGTATTCAACCGCGAGTGGATGGCGCGTGTCTCAGTGCTTTCGCAATCGCGTAACGACTGGGTGTACAACACCTTTGCACCCGGCAAGACCAAGGAACTTGAGGGCTACACTGATCGGGCGACCCGTGTGCAGTTGATGTATGAGCCAAGCGCCAAGTTCAATGCGCTGTTCAACTTTCATAATCGCGAACTCGAGGGTAGTGCACGCCTGTTCCGCGCCAACATCATCAAGGCCGGCAGCAATGACCTGGTCGCCGGATTCGATCCAGCGAAGATCTCTATCGACGGCATAAACAAGCAGGACCTCTCTACCAACGGCGGCAGTATGCGCCTGCGCTGGGATCTGGGCGGCGCAATTTTGCATTCCATCACCGGCTACGAAAAAGTGCGGTCGTTCTCGCGCGGCGATATCGACGGCGGCTTCGGCGCCTCGTTCCTGCCTACATCCGGCCCCGGCTTTATCCCGTTCGATGCGGAATCCGCCGACGGTTTGCCTAAGCACAAGCAATTCACCCAAGAGGTTCGCCTCGAATCGGCTGGCGCAGGACCGACCAAATGGCTCGGTGGCCTGTATTACTTCAACGAAACCTTGGGCATCGACAGCTATAACTACAGCTCGATTGGTGGCAATACCCAAAACGGCTATGCCCGCCAGGATCAGAAGAACAAGGCGTACGCATTCTTTGGCTCGATCAACCAGAAAATCACCAACGAATTCACGGTTCGCGCAGGCCTCCGCTACACCAACGACAAAAAGGATTTCACGGCAGACCGTCTGCAAGCGCCGCCATTTTCACCGACCTTTATCGGCCGTCTTTCCACCAACACAAGCGCATCCAATACCAGCTGGGACGTATCTGGCACATATGTGCTGAAC
>JANMZU010000833.1:0-8057 GCA_031383585.1 Betaproteobacteria bacterium | reverse complement strand
CAGCGTTTCAAGCCGTAACACCTTTGGGGCTGAGACGGGTTGTCTCAGCCGTGAAAATTCTGCGGTGATGCCTTTTTCTGAACTGCTGCTTACCCAAATTTGTGTGACAGGTTCGGAGCAGCCCGAATGGCTCTTGAGGGTCGCTATGTAAAGCTTTACATAGCGACCCCTATGTATAGATCGCAACTATGTATAGGTGCCGTTGTGTCGGTGGCGCCGGCCCTATGGCGAAAATCTCGAAGACCAGCGCGACCTTTACATAGTTAGAGCGATTGCAAGAATCTCATCAGTGAGTCCGAAGCTCGATAGCGGCGCAGCCTAGTATCGGGCGCTTCCAGCCGTACTAACGCTTTTTCCTTCATGGCAAGGTCAGCCTCGACATATCGTTGAGTCGTCGTCGCGCTCTCCATGTCCAAGCCAAAGTGCGATCACGTTGAACGGTACGTGGGACTAAGGCAAATGCATTGCCGTGGTATGCCTGACCGCATGCGGCGACACCTGCTTTTATCAATACTGGCTTGGTGAATAGCGGCGTGTGTCACCGCAAGCTCCATTCGTTGCGGACATTGCATCTGGTCATTGCGTCACCGGTGCGCTCGCTTGCAAAAACTATGTAAAGGTCCTGCCGACCCGCACAACACTCACCATAGGGCCAACGCCACCAAATCCATGGCATCTATACATAGTTGCGATCTATACATAGGGGTCGGTAGCGGCCAGACGCGACCGAAGTCAATATGGCCGCGAACAATAGGGTGTTGGCGCCGATGCGTTTTTGACCCAGGCCGCCGATTTTTATTGACCCACTTCAAACTGGCGCCTGGCGACGCCTGTACAGACAACGGCTCGTGGGTCTTGGACAGGGCCAACAGAATTTCGGCAACTGGGTCAATTCGGCGTCGGCGGCAACATGTAGGGGTCGAACACCACAGGTCGACGCGC
This sequence comes from Betaproteobacteria bacterium, assembly GCA_031383585.1. Lineage (GTDB taxonomy): Bacteria > Pseudomonadota > Gammaproteobacteria > Burkholderiales > Usitatibacteraceae > UKL13-2. The sequence continues at coordinate 7,115 of JANMZU010000833.1, read as the reverse complement.
TATCGCCCCCTGACTCTTGAACTGTGAAGCCAGGAAACTTCTCGATGCTAAAAGGGCGGGCGACGACAGGATTGCGTCGGGACATGAGTAGTATTGAAGCTCAATCCCCTAACGAAAGCTTGCTAAGATCAAGCTCTTCGCAGCCGGCTCGTTGGCGGTGGCGCCAGACGCTGTAGATCAGCTATCCATGACCCGTGGCTGATCAACCTCCTCCTCAGCCATACTTTGAATGAGATAAAGAGCAGATGCCCCTGCCACAGTCCCGGAAGAGAGTTCTGTAGTGCCTGAGCAAGTCAATATTGAACCGGCATTTCGCATCCGTGCGCTGACCAAGACATACGGCAGTGGCCTAACCGAAGTTCGTGCGCTGGCCGCCGTGGATCTCGACCTCTACGAAGGCGAACTGATCGTCTTGCTTGGACCCTCGGGCAGCGGCAAGACCACATTCCTGAACAATATCGGCGGCCTCGATAAGCCGACATCGGGAGAACTCCAGTACCGCGATCTAAATCTCGCCGCTGCAGATGAGGACCAACTGACCCAATATCGCCGGCTTTCCGTCGGTTTTGTATTTCAGTTCTACAATCTGATTCCAAGCCTCACCGCGCGCGAAAACGTCGCACTGATTACGGAAATTTCGGCCAACGCGATGCCCGCAGAAGTAGCGTTGGAAATGGTGAACCTCGGCGCGCGACTCGATCATTTTCCGGCGCAACTGTCCGGCGGCGAGCAGCAGCGCGTCGCCATCGCACGCGCTATCGCCAAGCGACCGGAAGTCCTGCTCTGCGACGAACCCACGGGCGCGCTGGATGTGCAGACTGGTATTGTGGTTCTCGAAGCAATTGAACGCGTCAACCGGGAACTGGGCACGCTGGCGGTCATCATTACCCACAATGCGGTCATGGCCGACATGGCGGACCGCGTCATCAGATTCTCTGACGGACGAGTGCAAAGCGTTCATCGTAATGTCACGCGCGCATTGCCCAGCAGCCTGAAATGGTAACTCTCTCCAATCTCGATCGAAAGCTGCTGCGGGATCTCCAGCGCATGCTTGGACAGGCGATTGCCGTAGCGATGGTGATCGCCTGCGGCCTGGCGATGATGGTTATGTCGCGCAGCCTCATTTACTCGCTCGACACGACCCAACGCGAGTATTACGAGGCACAGCACTTTGCCGAAGTATTCGCCCAGTTGAAACGGGCCCCTCTATCCGTCACCATGCGCATCCGTGACATTCCCGGTGTCGCCACGGTGCAGACTGGCGTCACCGCGCGGGTGACGCTCGATCTGGCCGGCCGCGATGAGCCAGCCAGCGGAACGGTCCGCTCCTTGCCCGACGTCGGCACGCCGGAACTGAACCGTTTGTTTTTGCGTGCCGGCCGCTGGCTCGCGCCACGCAGCCGCGGCGAACTACTGGTCAGCGAGGCCTTTGCCGAAGCCAACAGCCTGCAGCCAGGCCAATCCCTGACCCTGTTCCTCAATGGCAGGCGCACGCAGTTTCATATTGCTGGCATCGTACTCTCGCCCGAGTACATCTTCGAGTCGCGCCCGGGCGCAGCGCTGCCGGACAATCGGTCCTACGGCATTTTTTGGATGCCGTATCAGGAACTGGCCTCGGCATTCGACCTATACGGCGCATTTAACGATGTGGCGCTCACGTTGGCGCCAGGAGCATCGGAAGCACCGGTCATCGTCGCCCTCGATAACGTGCTTGAACAATATGGTAGCCGCGGCGCTTACGGCCGCAGCACGCACCCTTCGCACGTTCGCGTGTCCGATGAAATTCGGGTGCTGACCACGCTGGCAATCGGCTTCCCGCTTGTGTTTCTTGGTGTTGCCGCGTTCATGACAAATGCCGTATTGTCGCGGCTCCTGTCGATGCAGCGCGAACAGATTGCCATCCTGAAGGCGTTTGGCTTCAGCAATCGACAAATTGTCATGCACTACCTCAAGTTTGCGCTCGCCATGGTCGCTGCAGGCACGCTACTCGGTGCAGTCGGCGGCATTGCGCTCGGTCATCGTCTGGTCGACATGTACCATGTCCTATACCGGTTTCCGACGCTCGACTTTAAGCTTGATGTCTCCGCGCTGATATTGGCGTTCGTTGTCAGTACGCTCGCGGCGGTGGCAGGCGTCTTTACTGCGGTACGTCGCGCGGCACAGTTGCCGCCGGCAGAAGCGATGCGTCCAGAGCCTCCCGCCAGCTATCGCCCGGCGCTGATTGAGCGAACCGGTATCGGCACCCTTCTTTCACATTCATTTCGGATTGCCATGCGCAATCTCGAGCGAAAACCCCTGCAGGCCATGCTCACCGTTAGCGGCCTCGCTCTTGCGACTGGTATCTTGATCGTGCCGAGCTGCCTGCGCGACAGTGTTGCGGAAATCCTCGACTTCCAATGGGATGTAGTACAGCGCCAAGACATCAGTGCCAGCCTGATCGAGCCGGCAAGTGCCGAAGTCTTGAATCACCTGCGTCAGCTCCCAGGTGTGATTGCGGCGGAATCGTATCGCAGCGCCTTCGTCAAAATCCACTTCGGCCGAGCCCATCGGCAGCTTGGCATCCAGGGTTTGCCCGCTGAAGGTCTGCACAACCGAGTCATCGGCGCTGGTCATCGACAGATTCCACTTGGCTCGGGCGGCATGATAATTTCGGCAAAATTGGCCGAAATCCTCGGTGCCAGGATAGGTGATGAATTGTTGGTCGAGTCTCTCGAAGGCAAGAGAATCAAGGCACCTGTAATGCTCGTCGGGTTGTCGGAGGACTTCGCGGGACTATCCGCTTACATGGAGTTGCGCGCGCTGAATAGATTGCTGAGAGAAGGCGACGTTATTAGCGGTGCGAGTTTCGCCGTAGACGCCAAACACCGCAGCGATTTCATGCGGGCGCTGAAAAATACCCCGCGCATCAGCTTGGTCGCGATCAAGGACGCGTTGCGCGAAAGTTTCAAGAAGACCACGGCCGCTAGCATCAACTTGCTGCAAAGCATTTATCTGGCGCTGGCCACGGTGGTGGCGTTCGGCGTGGTCTACAACAACGCGCAGATTTCGCTCGCCGAGCGCGCGCGCGAACTCGCAACATTGCGGGTAATCGGGTTTACGCGGCGTGAAGTCGGTGCCGTGCTCATCATCGAGCTGGTGACACTGGCGCTGATTGCCTTACCGCTGGGCCTGCTGCTGGGTACTTTCTTCTCCCTCGTCATCCTGCAGCAAGTGAACACCGAAACGGTGCGCCTGCCCATAATTTTTACGACGCAAAACTACGCCCTGGCCGCACTCATCGTCACGATCGCGTCAAGCGCTTCCGCGCTGATGGTGTTGCGAAAACTCGATCAGCTCAATCTCATCGGCGCGCTACGTGCGCCGGAATAGAATATTGGCTCGATATATGACTCCCACTCAAATTCAAACATCCCGCCAGACCGCCGCTGCTGTCAAAAGCCACCGGCCAAGACGCTGGCTTCCCTATGCGGGCGCAGCCATATTTCTAGCGCTGGTCGTCGCCGGCCTGTGGCCGACGGCAACGCCGGTCGAAACGGCGCTGGCCGTGAGCGGACCGCTGCGCACCAGCATCACGGAAGAGGGAAAGACGCGGATCAGGAACAGATTTTTGGTTTCGGCGCCGCTCGCAGGCCACCTGCGTCGCATCGCGCTGAAGGCTGGCGACAGCGTGGAGGTCGGTCGCACCGTGCTCGCGTTCGTCGACCCGGTCTCTTCGGCGATGCTCGACGCGCGCGGCTATGCTACTGCCGCCGCACGCCGAGACTCGGCAATTGCGACCCTGGAGCGTGCTCGGGCCGCACATGCATTTGCCGCGAAGGACCTGAAACGTTTCGAGAAACTTTTTGCCGGCAAGATGATTGCCCTGCGCGAGATGGAATCGGCCACGCTCAGCGAGTCGTCGGCCTCATTAGAAAAGGCCGCGGCGGAAAGCGCTCTGCGCCAGACTGAAGCCGAGCTCGCCGAATTTTCGTCAGGTCCGCAATCTGCAACCAAGGCGGGGCGAGCGATCACGCAGATCGTCGCACCGGTGACCGGTCGGGTGCTGCGGGTTATCGAGGAAAGCAACCGTGTTGTCGCCGCCGGGACGCCACTGATCGAAATTGGTGATCCCTCGGACATTGAAGCCGTCATTTCCGTGCTTTCACGTGATGGTGCCGCGATTGCTCCTGGGACGCCGGTTGAGCTTGAACAATGGGGTGGCGGCAAGCCGCTGCCGGCGCGCGTGCGATTCGTCGAGCCGGCGGCATTTACCAAGATCTCTGCGCTTGGCGTCGAAGAGCAGCGCGTAAACGTGGTGGCAGATATCCTTGCGCCTGCTGAGGCGCGTCACACCCTCGGCGATAATTTCCGGGTCGAAGGACGCATCATTACCTGGCAAACGGAGAAGACCATCAAGGTACCTTCCGGAGCGCTGTTCCGTCGCGGTGAAGGTTGGTCCGCGTTCGTCGTCGAGGGGGGTAGGGCCCGCCTCAAGGCCGTTATCGCGGGCGCCAGCTCCGGACCGGAAACGCAGGTGCTTGAGGGACTGACAGAAGGCGCAGAGGTGATCGTCTATCCGGGAGGACGCGTGCATGACGGCGACCGCATCAAGCCAATAAAAGTGTCGCCTTGACGATTGGCGCTGACGACAACTTGTCCCAGCAGGCTGATTCTGACCGCCCCTGATATTGACCTTTAAATGCGCCACTGGGCCAGCGGCTGCGGGGTATTGGGTTGGCTTAATATTTTCGGAACGTCGGACCAATTGGTCGCCAGCATCAACAAATCACCGACCACTCTTGACCCCTCGCACTGCTGTTTACCGATTACGGTGCACCGATTGATGCCGGGACGACGGACGCCGTCATTCCCAGGCAATCGGCCGCGCAGACGGTGCACTGGTGCTGGAATTCTGCAAGATATTGACGGCGCGGGTCTCGGCTCTGTCAACGTGAATATTTGCGCCTGCATCTACGATTTGGTTCGCGAGTACCTCGACTACGAGTAACGGGGCAAGATGGCGGCCAAGGGCAAAGGCAAAGGTAAAGGCGAGATCGACATGTATTTTGTAGTGCTGGACCGCGTCGTCGTGGAGAACGCAGCGCCAGAGGTTTAGAGGGTCGGCGTCACACGCACGGCGATATGACGTCCTGGCCACAAACTCCGCTCAACCTTTGGCCAACCGGTACAGCGCCAACGTCCCCATCAGATTCGGCAGAAAGGTCTGCTCGCGCTCGCCGTTCATCACCAGCCGATTAAGCACGCGCAAGTTCTTGTGAGCGCAAAACGTGTCGAAGTCGGTGACGGTACACATGTGCACATTGGGCGTGTTGTGCCATTCGTAGGGCAACGCGTCTGAGACCGGCATGCGGCCCTTGAGCAATTGCCAGCGGTGTTGCCAGTAGCCAAAATTGGGAAAGCTTACGATAGCTTCCCGCCCGACGCGCAGCATCTCATCGACCACCGCTTCGGTGCGTTTCATCGCTTGCAAGGTCTGCGAGAGGATGACGTAATCGAAGGCGCCATCGCCGACTTCCTTCAGTCCCGATTCCAGGTTCGATTGGATGACGTTTACGCCGTTGGCGATGCAGGCGAGGATACCGGCGTCATCGTTCTCGATGCCGTAACCGATGATGTTTTGTGATTGCTCCAGATGGACGAGCAGCTCGCCGTCGCCGCAGCCGAGGTCGAGTACGGAGGCGCCGGGTTTGATCCAGTGGGAGATGGCTTCGAAGTCTTTGCGGGTGATCATGTTGGCGAGAGGATGTCGGCATTTTCCAGAAAAGCCCGCACCACACCGAAATACTGCGGATCGTCGAGCAGGAACGCGTCGTGACCATGGGGCGCTTCGATCTCGGCGTAGGTCACGTTCTTCTTTTTGGCCAGCAGCGCCTTGACGATCTCGCGCGAGCGAGCAGGCGAGAAGCGCCAATCGGTGGTGAAGGAAATCACCAGAAACTTCGCGGTTGCGGGCGCCAATGCCCTCGCCAGGTCGCCGCCATACTCGCGCGCCGGGTCGAAATAGTCGAGCGCCTTGGTCACCCGCAGATAGGTGTTGGCATCGTAGTACGTAGAGAATTTTTCGCCCTGATAACGCAGATACGACTCAATCTGGAATTCGGACTCGAAAGAGTATTTGAGGCCAGCGCGCAAGTCGCGGCCGAACTTCGTCTCCATCTGGTCGTCAGAAATATAGGTGATGTGGCCGATCATGCGTGCCACCGTTAATCCGCGTTTGGGTACCACATGCTGCTCGGCGAAATGACCACCATGAAATTCCGGGTCGGTCAGGATTGCCTGACGCGCGACTTCATTGAAGGCGATATTCTGCGCCGACAGATTTGGCGCAGCCGCGATCACGAGCGCGTTCGCGACACGATCTGGGTAGCGGATAGCCCAGCAAATCGCTTGCATGCCACCCAGCGAGCCACCCATGACGGCAGCGAGCTTCTTGATGCCCAGATGTTCAATCAGACGCACATGCGAATCTACCCAGTCTTCCACTGTCACCAGCGGGAAATCGGCGCTGTATGCGCGTCCACTATCCGGGTTGATCGAGAGCGGACCGGTAGAACCGAAACAGGAGCCCAGATTGTTTACGCCAATGACAAAAAAGCGATCAGTATCGACCGGCTTGCCAGCGCCGACCATGTTGTCCCACCAGCCGAGATTGTCGGCATCGTTCTCGTAAGTGCCTGCGACGTGATGCGAGGCGTTGAGCGCATGACAGATCAGGATGGCATTCGACTTTTCGGCGTTAAGTGCGCCGTACGTCTCGAACGCCAGATCGTAACCACGGACAGTGGCGCCGCTGGCCAGCGGCAGCGGTTGTACAAAATGCGCGGATTGTGGGAATGCGATCATGAACAGAAATGAAAGAAGCCCGATCAGCTTGGCGCTAAACGGGCTTCTTGAAACTGCAAATTCGCGATAGCCGCTTTAGCCGTATTTATCGGGAGTTAATTTTTCCCAGCGCCCGCAAGCTGATCGTCAAATCGGCGCAAGCTGATAAGTTACGCCGTGCCGCCCGCATTGTCAAGTTGGCGAATTAACGTAGATCGCCGTTTGGCGCGGCGTTTCAGGCATTTGTGCTCTGCGAGCCCCGCCGCATATAGGTGTAGGCGCGGCAGCTGCGC
>JANMZU010000598.1:0-3830 GCA_031383585.1 Betaproteobacteria bacterium | reverse complement strand
GGAACACCGACGTCCGCTTCCAGCAGCGCCATTCGCACGTCGCGCAATGCGTCAGCAATGTTGTCTTCCGTGAAGCGCGATTGGCCGCGCAACGTTTTGACGATTCCCGCCAAACGGTTTGTAAGGTTATCGAGCATGGTGCTCCCGCGTGAATGTTCGCTCTGCAGCGAGACGACGAAAAATTGGGATGGTGTAAACTCGGCGACTCAAAACCATGTTGCCTTACCTCAGATTTGACCTTCCTTGATGCCGAGTTTTGACCTTCATTTTACCACCGCCGTTCTATACGCCGTGACTGCGCTGGCGGCTTGGTTGCCAGCGCCATCGCCCGCAAATGGCAACGCTGGCGCCACGCGCGTGGGAAGACTTGCGATGATGCGTGCTGCCTTGATCGTAGGCCTGATTTGTCACGGCGCAGCATTGACCGATGCACTTTTCAGCGACGAGGGCCTGAACATTGGGTTTTCACACGCCGTGTCGCTCATTATCTGGCTGGTAATGCTTGCGTACACACTGATTGGCTTTGACAATCAGTTGTTGCGCATCGTCGCGCTCTATTTGGCGCCAATCGCGACGGTCGCCGCAATTTTGCCAATGGTTTTGCCGGCGCATCGGGTTGTCAACTACGCCGACTTGGCGTTCAAGATGCACTTTGTAGTGGCGATACTCGCTTATGCGCTTTACACCGTCGCCACGCTGCATGCGCTGCTGATGCTGACCCTTGAAACCCGTCTACATGAAGGCAATCTGCCACCATTGTTGCAAGGGCTGCCATCCTTGCTGAGGCTGGAGGCACTGCTGTTTCAGTTATTGGGCGTTGCTTTTTTGCTGCTGACCGCGACCTTGGTGACGGGGATATTCTTTTCAGAATCCCTTTTTGGCAAGCCGTTCCAGGTCACTTATAAGACTGTTTTCGCCGCATTTTCTTGGGTAATATTTGGCGGTTTGCTATTCGGCAATCGCAGATTTGGATGGCGCGGCAAACTGGCGGTGCGATGGACGCTGATTGGCTTTGTGCTGTTGCTGCTTTCCTATGTTGGCAGCAAGTTTGTTTCAGAAATCGTTTTGCAGCGCGTATGACGCTATGCGATTCGGCAAACGGAAGAACGAGGCAGGGCGCGGCGCTTGAGGCAAAAATGCGCCAGCAGCCACGCCCCTGCTTGTGTTATGACCCTCAAACATCATGTCGGTGGCGAATTGCCAATTCGCAGCCGACCATCTGGGGTGCGCCTGCTTTGAGTCAACGAGCTCGCCTATTTCGCACGACGATTGATCGTATCGGCCAGCAACTCGTGAGTGCAAAGTGACAGACGACATTCAAATTAGCTGGCTGTTTGCGTCACTAGCGGCCATGCTACTTGGTTCCGGCTTCTTCTCGATGTCTGAAACCTGCATGATGTCGCTTAACCGCTACCGGTTGCGGCACTTGATCAAGCAGGGGTCGCGCGGCGCGCGCCTGGCGGGTGCGCTACTGGCAAAAACAGAAGAGCTGCTGGCATTTATTCTGGCCGGTAATACGGCAATCAACGCCGCGACCACGGTACTCGTGTTGGAGATTTGCAGGCGGCTGTTTGGCGATGGCGAGTATGTGCTCGCTATTGCAACGACTTCCGCATCGCTTTGCATCCTGATTTTTGCTGAAATCTTGCCCAAAGTGTTTGGGGCGCGATTCTCTGAACGCATTGCGTTAGGCGCCAGTTACGTGCTTTATCCGCTGGTTAACTTCGTCGTCACCAAGATAGTGATGTGGATTATCAACGCGATGGTGCGTGGCATCCTTAAAATTCTCGGCATTAAGCCGGTGACGGAAGGCGCGCCCCAGTTGTCAATGGAGGAGATGCGCACGCTGGTGCTGGAGGGCGGACAGTTCATCCCCAAGAAACATCAACACATTATGGCAAACCTGTTCGACCTGGAAAACATGACGGTCGACGATACCATGACGCCGCGCGCCCTCATCGAGGGGGTGGACTTGCAGGATAGCATCGAGGACATTCGCAATACGCTCGCTACAGCACATCACACGCGACTGATCGTTTTTGACGACGATCTCTCCAACATCGTGGGCATCGTACACGTTCGCAAGGTGCTCAATGCCTCGCGCAAAGAGCCATTGTCCCTGGAGACATTGAAAGAAATCTGCCGCGAACCCTACTTTGTGCCAGAAGGTACTGGTTTGCTCGCGCAGTTGACGCAGTTTCAAGAGAATCAGCGACACATGGCACTGGTCGTTGATGAGTACGGCGAGATTCAGGGGCTGGTAACGCTACAGGACATTCTTGAAGAAATTGTCGGCGAGTTCACCAGCCAGTCGCCAATGAATACCGGCTTGTATCGCAAACAGGATGACGGCAGTGTGATGGTAGAAGGATCCTGTCCGCTTCGCGTGCTAAACCGCAAGCTCGGCTATCACTTTCCTCTGGACGGCCCAAAGACAATAAACGGCTTGCTCTTGGAGCAGCTGGAAGACATTCCGGAGCCCGGTGTAGCCGTCTTAATTGCCGGTGTGGCCATCGAGATCATGCAGGTGCACGACAAGATGGTGAAGGTCGTCAGATTGCCTCCCAGCAAATGACGAAATCAGGTGACGCTTACGGCTTGGCAGGCCCGTCCCCTTTGATCAACATATCCCATTCGGCAACCGGAATGCGGGCGACGGGTTCGCTGCCACCCTTGCCATCTGGCTTGTACACGACAATTTCGGCTTCTTGAATAGAGCCCATGATGCGCTCCTCGGTCCTTGGACTGCCGTGAGTGTGCGAGACCAGCACTCGATTGGTGCCTTTCGCCGGTGTCTCGGCAAGCTGTTTGAAACGAGCTGCGTTGACGTCAAAACCAATGCGCTGGCCAATTTGGTGATTGATGTCTTCAGTGACCTCGATAGGGCCAAGGCTCATGCCGTAACCGGTTTCGCGATTGCGACAAAACTGCGACGTTAATACTTGGCTCACCGGGATCTTCAGGTCGCGAATCGAAGCTCCAACTTTGCGCGCCTGCTCGCGGCCGATGTCAGAAAGGTTTCTCTGGATAGTACAGTTTTCCCACCACTTGGGCATTTGTGCGAGATTGCCGTCCTGGCCAATGGTTGCCGAGCCGTGCCGCATATATAAGTTGTATCCACCCTTTCTCAAGGCCTGCAAAAGCGCGGCGCCCTTAAGTTCCTTGCTTACATCGATCAGCGGAATGCTAGTTTGAGCTTGAATCGGCGCGACGACCTGCGGTGCTTGTGACTGGATGACGACAGCGGCATCGTTGACAATCTGCCCGCCTATAAACTTCCATTGCGAAGGCGAAAGCGTGGTTATGTAGTGAAAACGGTTGCCGGGCTCAATTTTGAAAACGGCGGTGTGGCCCGCTGCCAGCACAGTTAGCGCAGGGTGAACTATTGTGGATGGGAGCAAATGGCCGATCAGCACCCGATTGGCCCTGGCCGGAACCGGCTTTGTAAGCAATTGCTGAATGCCGGCCGCGTACGCAGCTAGCCCTGCTGGCGATGATGTATCTGCCAAGCTATATTCATTTAGCAGAGCGTTACTTTGCGGCGGTGCAACTCCAAGCAATACAGCGGTATCGGACGCTCGGCAATATTCACTGGTGAGAACTTCGTGCACTGATATCCTCTGGCGCGTAAGCGCATCGCCCATGGCGCGCATCTGTGCCTGCACCTCGGGCGCGATGCGACGGGTGTTCGCGCAGTCCTTCCACCATGCGCCAGGGTCCACTCTATCTACCGTAGCCGGATCCAACGCACCATGTCGAATAAATAGAGCGTAGCCACCGTTTCGCAGCTCTCTGACCAAACCGTCAGCCAGGGAAAATGGTGCATCTTC
>JANMZU010000791.1:0-1898 GCA_031383585.1 Betaproteobacteria bacterium | reverse complement strand
GGGCAATGGAACGCAAAGGTTGCGAAGCTGGCACACATCAAAGTGGCAAACAGGGTTGAACGAATTTTCATGTTGACTCCTTGTTAACGTTAGCTGGGGACCGCCCGACAGAATCGCTGACAGGTGCTGTCGAGGGCGATGATAAATCTTTTCGGGGGTTTCCGTTGGTACCAGAAATTTTCCGGCTAGATCCCGTTCCACTACCTTCCTTTTTATGCAAGTCACCCGGACTGATTGCCTGTGAAGCGTTGAACCCGGTGCGATCTACGTCGTGACAGCAGTTCATTCGACCTTGCACAGGCAATGCACATATCCCGAATATGGATTGCCGCTGCGCTTCGCCTGTTCAGCCACAGCCGTCAGCCAAACCAGGTCGCGCTGAGCTTCGCGTACAAATCCGGCCGCAAGCGACGCGGGCAAAAACCCACTTGCTACCATCCCCAGTTTTGCGTCGATCCAGCTCTCCAGCTCCGCACCGCCCATTTGTGAAACCAGTTTTTCAAAGCGCGAACGCTCCACTTCCGCATAGGTCACCTTGGCATCATCTGCAAGCTTGGCCCGCGTCAATGCAGATTTGATCGCATCTCCCAGACTGCCGGTACGATCAATCAGGCCGCGCTCTTTGGCCTGATTGCCCGTCCAGACGCGGCCCTGTGCGACCTCGTTGATTTTGTCCGGCGTCGTTTTACGTGCAACGGCAGCCTTGGTCGTGAAGTCGCTGTAGATGTTGCCAATTACGCTCTGCACCATCTGTGCAAATCGCGGGTCGAGGCCACGGCGTGGATCATAGGCACCCCCCAGCCAGGTAGTCGTCACGCCGCCGGTGTTGACAGACAATTTTTCCATCGCCTTCTCAGCCGTAGGCAGCATCGCAAATACACCGATGGAGCCAGTGATGGTTGCTGCATCTGCAATCACTTCATCAGCCGCCATGGAAATCCAATAGCCACCCGATGCGGCCACGCTGCCCATCGATACTACGACCGGCTTGCCAGATTTGCGCGTGAGTTCCAGTTCGCGTCTGATCAACTCCGAACCGAACGCACTGCCGCCGGGAGAATTAACGCGCAACACGATTGCCTTCACTTTTTCGTCGTCGCGCGCCTTGCGAATCAGCTCAGCGGTCGAACGACCGCCGATCCGTCCTGCCGGCGCAATCCCATCACTAATTTCACCCTCTGCCACGACGATGGTGACAGCCTCACCACCTACCTTTGGCTTGAGTGTATTAAGGTAGGTGGTGAACGACACGCGCCGAAAGGACTTACTCTCGTCATCCTTGGCGCCGCGCTGAATCATCAGTTCACGGAACTCATCGCGCGTCTTGAGCCCGTCAACCGCCTTGTCGGCTAGCGCCAATTTTGCGGTGTTGCCGTTGACCGCCAAAAGGCTTTGCGGCAAAGCCTCGATGCTCTTGTTAATCGCGCCGGCGGGCAATTTGCGCGCCTTTTCGACGCCGCTTGTATAGGTTGTCCACAAGTCGGTATACAAATAGGTGTCGGCGTCCAGTGCTGCCTTCGAAGGCGCATTCAAGGCATAGGTCTCACCGAAACTTTTGTATGTACCCACGCGAATGATATTCGCCTGGATGCCCAGTCGATCCAGCGCGTCTTTGTAATAGTTGCGATAGCGTCCATAACCCTCAAGCATCACTGATCCCATCGGATGCAAATACACCTCATTTGCATGCGCTGCCAGATAGTAGGAGCGCTGATCATAGTTTCCACCCCATGCCACCACCTGCTTGCCACTGGCTTTGAAGCGCTCCAGCGCACTCGCCACTTCCCGCAGGGACGCCAAACCGCCGCCGTCGAATTCGTCGAGGATCAGCACGACGCGTTCAATTTTCGCGTCCTTGGCTGCCGCCTCGAGAACGGCGAGCACGTCCCGGAGCTGGG
>JANMZU010000774.1:0-2186 GCA_031383585.1 Betaproteobacteria bacterium | reverse complement strand
AGCCACATCGAAAACAGCGTCACGTACGCGAAGCCACCCCATGCAGTTGCCCTCACGGGTGCATCAGGCAGATTGGCCAGCATGACGGGCACGGTGAACGGGAGACTCAAGACCAGCACCCAGCAGATAACCTGCTCCGCGCGCATTTGCGCCGACAGCTGCGCACCGGCGACATAGCCGATGGAGGCACTCATGACGGACAACAGCAACAGGCCGTCGGCCGCGCTCAAGTGGCCGCTGCCCCGATAGGCTGCAAACACGAGCACCAACGCACAGCCCAGCACTGCGCACACCCAGAAGCCGAGTGATGGCCGTTGCCGGAAATACAAGGCGGCGACCGCCGCGGTGGCAAGCGGCAACACACCGGATATGACCGCTGCGTGCATTGCGTCAACATGGCGCAACGCGAGACTCAGGAACAGAGGAAAGCCGACCACTGTGCCGAGTGCGCAGATCGCAAAAGCGGGCAGTTGGACACGCTGCGGGCGCGGGGCGCCGGTGGCGAGCAGGTACATCACACTGAGCAGCCCCGCAAGGGCCGCACGCCCGGCAGTGACAAACACCGGTGGTAATTGCGGATCGCTGGCCGGGCCGACGGCTAGGCGCGTCATCGGCAGTGTCATGGCGAAGATGACGACGCCCAGCAGACCGAGCCAGAGGCCGCGTCGTTCGTCGTGTGCGTTGGCTTGTTTCATTGAGTCATACGTTCGAGGTAAAACTTGATCGATCAATACTGCCCTGACGTATTGCACGGCGGCTGGGCAATTTTTTTGCAGATCGCCATCTGGCGGGCATTTCAGGCCGAAAATGTCCGGGAAGCCTCACCAATGCTAGTGTTTTTCAATTCACTAAACGCTAGGTAATGGCGGTCATTGCGAATACTGCTAGCGCTTCCCCGACTTCATCAACACCACCGGCTCGACCAGCACTGTCTCCGCCGCATTGCCCATCCAGATGTGACCATCCTGCACGGTCGCGTTGATCTGCATATTGCGATCCGCCATTTTCGCCAGCGCCTGTGTCGCTTCAATCGGGATGTCGATGACGTCGAGATTTTCGTGCCGCGCCATTGCGGCCTGATTCTGCGCCCACCAGATGCCGACGCCGCGACCGCCGTAGGTCAGCAACACTACCCGCCGAGCGCGCCCGCAAGCCTTGCGCAGTTCGCGTTCATCCGGCAAGCCGACGTCGATCCAGCATTCGATATTGCCGGTCAGGTCTTTCAGCCAAAGCGCCGGCTCGTCATCAGCAGAAAGGCCGCGACCGTAAGTGAGCGCTTCATCTGCAAACATGGCAAACGCCAGCAGGCGCACCATCATGCGCTCGCTGGTTTCCGATGGATGGCGGGCTAATGTCAGCGCATGGCTGCCGTAATAGCCGCGATCCATATCAGAAACAGCCAGGTCCACTTTATGGACCGTGGCTTTCAACGCCACGAATTACTTCTTCGCGAGTGCTTTGGTGAGCAGCTCAGAAGTTACGTCGTTCAGGGATTTGCCCTCCGCGTCTGCGTGCGCACGAATCTGTCGGATGAGGTCGCTGTGAATCTTGACAGCGAATGGAATCAATCCGGCGTCCTGATCGAGCTTTCGTTGTTCGCGCTTGTCGACCATGTTCGCTGCGTCCTTGCCGAAGCGGTCGGGGATGGAGCTCAGCTTCATATTGCTGGAGATTTTGGTGCCCTTGAGCTTTTCGAGGTCAGTTCTCTTCACGTTATTTCCAGTATCAGGGCTAAAGATGCATTTTACGCTGTCGCGTAGGAATCCCCCATTGTTGCCCGGACCAAATTGATGATCATTGCTCAGGGCTGACGCTTGCGGCGGCGATGCGCCTCGGCTTTTTCGGCAAAGACATTCGGGCGAACTTTTGGCGGACGCGGAGGTGTCGCCGGATATACCGGCGCTGGTGCCACTGTTCCTTCAGCAGGCGACACACGCGGTTTCGGCGCTGTTGTCTTGCTGGTCCGCGCCATCCATGGCGCTTCGGGCGAGGTCACGCCGCGCTTTTTTGCCGCGGCGATTGCGTTCTCCTTGCTCCGCGCCTTCGGGCCTTTCCTGGCACCGAGCTTGACGGGAATTTTCACGCCTGCTTCGATTTTTTTCTTTAGTGTCCAAGCCGCCGCCTTGGCCGCATTTATCTTGTCCACGCGCTTAGCGAATTTCACCTTCGCTTTTGCCGATTGTGCT
>JANMZU010000731.1:0-2201 GCA_031383585.1 Betaproteobacteria bacterium | reverse complement strand
GGTTGTCAAAGGGCTAGGCTGAATGAGTTCAGGAGTGGACGCGCGAATCGAAGATCAGGGCAACACCACCCACTCTGCTCGCAACACATTGTCCGACCGATGAACCACTTTCGTCCCGGCACGCGCAGCCCACGGAATCATTTGCCGATGTAGCGGAATCAGATAGACCTGATCGCGTACCCGCATTGCTGCGGCAGCGAGCAATGGCAATCTTTTGGCATCATCGGTCTCACCGGAGGCCTGTTCGATCAACCTGTCGACCTCAGCATCCGAAAATCTGCCCAGATTGAAATCACCGCGTCCCTTGCTGTCGTAGGTATGCGCGGTTGGCGTCAGAAAGGTGGTGCCGTCGCTGGGAGCGCCGCCCCAGCCGTACATGAAAAAGCTCGAATCAAGCTGCTGAAGTTTCTGAAAAAATTGTGCGCGACCCATTGCGGACACGCGGGTGCGAATACCGATGCGCTCCAGCATGCCGGCGGCGGCGATACAAATGCGCTCATCGTTCACGTAGCGATTGTTCGGGCAATCGAGGGTGATATCGAAACCATTCGGATAGCCCGCATCTGCCAGCAATTTGCGCGCGCGCGGCGCATCGTAGGCAAGTCGGCCTTCCATATTGGCCTGATAGCCAAAAGAGTCCGGCACGATAATGCTGCCGGTCGGCACCGAGAAACCACGCATCACCTGGGTGCGAATCGCTTCGATATCGATGGCGTGATAAATGGCCTGTCGTACGCGTATATCCTTGAACGGATTCTTGCCCTTGATGTTGCTGTAAAGCAGTTCGTCGCGCGCCTGATCGAAGCCAAAATAGATGACCCGATTCTCGGGGCCTTCGATAATGCTCACGCGCGACTCGCGCTTCAGTCGCGGAATGTCCTGCAACGGCGGGTCCAGTACCAGGCTGACCTCGCCAGTGATTAACGCCGACATTCGTGTCGCATCAGATTTGATCGGCAGATACTGAACTTCAGTTACGTTTTCTTCAAAGCGCCCCGTCTTGAGTCCCCACCAATCAGGGTTTTTCTGCAGCACCGTTTTTACTTCCGCCTGACGGCTGATGAGCTTGAACGGCCCGGTGCCGTTGGCGTTTCGCGAGGCATAGGTCTCCATGCCAGTTTTGTAATCCTGCACCTTCACTGACTGGTGCGCTTCGGCCCATTTGCGGCTCATGATGCTGATTACGGTCACGTTGGCGAGAAAGGCCGGATGCGGACGCGGCGTCACAATTTCGACTGTGTAATCGTCTATGCGGCTCGCCTTTCCCAGCGGTGCCGCAAACACCTTGAAGTTCGACGTGGCCGACTGCGAACGGTCAAACGAGAACACCACGTCATCGGCGGTGAAGGGTGAACCGTCATGGAATCTCACACCTTGCCGCAGCTTGAAGCGCCAGGTGAGATTGTTCACTTTGGTCCAGGATTCGGCCAGCGCCGGCAGGATTTCCAGTTGCTTGCCGCGCACCGTCAGGTGTTCGTAGACGTGATCGTTGATGAGATTATTGATGCCCTCGTTTTGCGCATGGGGATCGGCAGTAAGAAAGTCTCCCTGGCTGGACCAGCGGAATACTGCGGCCTGCGTGCTGGCGGCGAACGTGCACGCGAGGCTGGCGAACAAGACCAGCGCAGCCCGCGTCAATGATTTTTGATTTATGTTCATCGCATCCACCTGGTTTTCAACAAGGCGCTACTTGATTGCAACAAACCACATGGTAACGTCGGCGCGCCGCACATCACCGCATGTCGCTGGAATAGTTGTAAAATTCGGCCAGGTCGGCAGTTCACCCAGGCGTTGCCGCGCATCTCGATGCGAGCTAAACCTGCCATTCACCCAGGGATTTTCCCTAACAGGCCATGAACTTTCGTGCGTCCTGCTGTAAGTCGGCAACCCCAGCACTATGAGCGACGCATGGGAGATCTGTCATGAATACTTCACGTGAACTTGTGCCGCTCGTCGCGGCTGATATTTCTACATTTTGTAAAAACCTGCGCCAGCAGCTTGTCACCGCCGGGCACGAAACACCGGGGCATCTTGCCTTTTTGAACATGCTCGCCAGGAGTGCCGGCTACCGCAATTACCAGACGCTCAAAGCCGATCCTGCGCCAGTACCGGCCCGCGACTCGATGGCAGTGTCGACCGCAATGGTGGCGCCCGCCATCACTCTGCCGCGCGGTTCTACCGTGCCGTTAGCGTTGCGGCGT
>JANMZU010000628.1:0-3338 GCA_031383585.1 Betaproteobacteria bacterium | reverse complement strand
CTGATTTGCTGATTGCTGCGGCCCTGCGCCAGCAGCATGGCGACTTCGCGCAACTGCGGCGAAATGTCGAAAGTGCCAATGGCCTCAGCGAACTTCAGGATCATCGGTTGCTGTCGGCGAATATGCAAAGCAGCGCGCGAGACAGGCGACCCACTGTCGTCGTCGAGCGCATAAACACTCAGCAGAAAACGGCCCCATGGCCCGTCGATAACGGTGCGAGGTGCTGCACCCGGTTCGCCAAGAATCGCCCTCTGCAGCAGCATCAGTAGTTGCTGCACGACCGGCGGCACCGAATCGCCAGTGACAAGCGGTGGCATGGCGGGATTGAATTCGCGCTTCAGCGCCATCGACAAAAGGTTCAACGATCTCGCGGCGCCTTCGATAATCAGCCCCTGAAAATCGACCACCACCAACCCTTCTGCGTCGGCATCGACAAACTCAACCTTTGTCACCAGCTCCTTGGGTCGGTTGACTGCGTGCGCAACGTAGTGCGAAATGTCTTTGATCGCATTGCGTTCTTCGGCGGTGAAGGCGCTCGCACTGCGCGGACGGTAAAGCGAAAGCTGTCCCAGCGCATGGCCCTGGTCGCGGATCACGGCATACATCACATGATGCGCGTCGAGGTGACGCAGAATCTCGTTGTAGTACGCCGTTTTGGTCAATTCAGAACTTGGCGACGACGATGTGACCAGCTCACTTGCCCGTGTCCGCTTGAGAAAAGCCTTGCGAAACGGATGCTCCCCACCGTCGTAATAGCGTTCAAAGTAGAGGCGCATCAAGTTCGGCGACAGCATTCGGTCTGCGTAAAGATTCGTCATCTCGCCCTGGGTATCGACCCAGAAGAATCCAGCCGAATCGGCCGATACGTATTCTCGAATCGCACGCAACAATGCCGGCATCAGCGCCTGGCCATGCACGCCGATGCAACACAACTGCCGTATGTGAGCCAGCTGGGTTGTGCGCCTCAAAATGCTGCCCTTGCTCGCGCAGTCTCCAGCCGGTAAACGCGCTGCGGCACGGCAAGGCCACGCAGGGCAAGCTCTCCCAGCGATTCGGTCACGTAAACGCCATCGATTTCAGCGTGAACTTGCTGCGACACATAAATTTCGCCGCCCGGCGCTTGCGCACAGAGGCGCGCAGCCAGATTGGTAACCATGCCGATGGCGCCGTAATCAATGCGCCCCTCAAAGCCAATGGCGCCCAGCGTGGCGACACCGAGGGCGATGCCAATGCCGGCATGGAGTGCGAAACCCTTCCGCTGCCAGTCTGCCGACAGCCCGCCAAGGGCCGCGCGCATTGCGATGGCCATATCAACCGCTCGTCTGGCTGGATCGGGAATCGGCACCGGATCGTTGAAAAACACCATCATGCCGTCGCCGGTAAATCTCTCCAGCGTGCCAGCGAATTGCTCGACCAGATGCCCCATGGCGGCGTGGAACTCGTGCAATGCCTGCATTACCAGCTCGGGGGGGGTTGCCTCGGAAAAAGCCGTAAAGCCACGCAGATCGATGAACACCACCGCAATTTCGCGGCGATGCGACACCAAGGGGTCATCCGCGCCGCCACCGACAATCAAATCCGCCAGCGATGGTGAAAGAAAGCGTTTCAACCGCATCAATTTTTCACTGCGCGATACCTCGTCGGCGACGCGTTTCTCCAGAGAGGCGTTCCATGCGGCGAGTTCGGTCGCCTGCGCCTCGACCTGGTCGTAAAGATGCTTCACACGCAACAGCGAGCGCACGCGTGCCAGCAATTCAGCCGGATGGATCGGCTTGGACAGAAAATCGTCTGCGCCGGCATCCAGCCCCTTCACGCGCTCCTGATTGGGGTCGAGTGCGGTCACCATCACGATCGGTAGCATGCGATTCTGTGGGTCTTTGCGCAGCGTACGGCAGACAGCGAAGCCATCCATCCCGGGCATGATCACATCAAGTAATATCAGATCGGGTGGTGCTTCGGCGACACATGCAAGGCAAGTAGCACCATCGCAAGCAGTCCGTACCGCATAGCCATGCACCGCAAGGAGATCGGCGAGCAAGCGCCGGTTGGCCTCGTTGTCGTCGACCACAAGGATGCTGCCAATATTACGTCTACCAATTGAGCTGGCTGGTTCTACTGTCGTCATCAACGCACCCCTCCCAGGGGTACAGAACACATCGATGGGATAAAGTGGTGAAGTTGTCACAAATACTAAAACTTGTTCCACTTACTGCAAACACCAGCTAAGTTAAACCGCAATCATCTGCCGAATAGTACCCAAAAACGCCTTCAGGTTTAAGGGTTTCGGCTCGAACCCGTCAAAGCCTGCTTCGCGAATCTTTTCACGGACATTGCCCATTACGGAAGCCGTGACCGCAACCACCCGCGTGCCGGCAATCGACGCATCGGCACGTATCTCGCGGATCGCGTCCAGACCGGAAATGCCCGGGAGGTGAATATCCATCAACACCAATTGCGGATGGCATTGCCGGATGAGATCGAGGCCGATTTCACCCTGATCCGTTTCCATCACCGCGTAGCCTTCGTGTTCGAGCACGTCTTTCATCAGGCGGCGACTTTTTTCGTCGTCTTCGACAATCAGTATCAAGGGCTTCTCCATCAAGATGTTTGTGGCAACGGGTGGGGCAGGCTCAAGGCGCGGTCAGGTAATGTGAAAGAAAATGACGCGCCTTGTCCCAGCGCGCTCTCCACCCAGATCCGCCCGCCGTGTAACTCGACCAATCGTCTCGCCAACGACAAACCCAAGCCCGTCCCTTCCAGCTTGGCGCTGCCACCAGACTTCAACTGGCGAAACTCCTGAAAGATCGCCGCGTGATCTTCAGGCGCAACACCCATTCCGGAATCCTTTACCGTCACCATAACGCCATTTGTATCACGCTTCACGACCACGACAACCCACCCGTGCGGGTAGGAAAACTTCACCGCGTTGGTGAGCAGGTTGATGAGTATCTGCTTGAATTTACGCTCATCGGCGACCACCTCGGTCACATCTGGCGCTATCTCGGCGCGCAAGTGAAGTTGGTGCCGAAGTGCGCGCTCACGCACCAGCACCATGGCGTTGTCAATTGCCATAGGCACGCTGAGTGCGACCAGATCCAGGTCCATATGCCCGGCCTCGATCTTTGAAAGGTCGAGAATATCGTTGATGAGCGAGAGCAGATGTTGGCCGGACTCGTTTATGTCCTTTACGTACTCCTGCTGCTTGGGGTTTAGCTCGCCGAAGTATTGCTCCTTTAGTACATCCGAGAAGCCGATCACCGCATTCAGCGGGGTGCGGAGTTCGTGCGACATGTTGGCCAGGAACTCGGACTTGTGGCGGTTGGCGAGTTCCAGCTGGG
>JANMZU010000596.1:0-2930 GCA_031383585.1 Betaproteobacteria bacterium | reverse complement strand
TGTCGCGTTGCCTGCAGTTCAATCTCAAGAATCTTCCGTCACCATTGCTCGAGTCGCATCTGGCAAAAATACTGCAAGCCGAGAATATCCCGTTTGAGTCGCTGGCTCTGCCGTTTCTCGGTCGTGCTGCAGAGGGTAGTGTGCGCGACTCGTTGAGCCTTCTCGACCAGGCGATCGCATATGGCGCGGGCGAGGTCAAAGCAGATCAGGTCGCCGCAATGTTGGGCGCATTGGACCAAGCCTATCTGTTTGGCTTGCTGGCTTGCCTGGCCATCAGGGATGCAAAGGCGATGGTCGCCGAGATTGATCAAATTGCATCGCGCAGCATTTCATTTGATATCACACTGAAGGACCTCGCCAGTGTGCTTGCACGCGTCGCGCTCGTTCAAGCTGTGGGCGCAGCAGCGGTCGAGGGACCGGATGCGCAAAAAATCATTGATGCTGCGGCAAGTGTTTCCAAAGATGATGTGCAGCTTTTCTATCAGATTGCGTTGCTTGGGCGCCGCGATTTAGCCTTGGCGCCAGATGAGCACTCGGGTTTCACCATGACGATGCTGAGGATGCTCTCGTTCGGCGGTAGCAAAACGGCTGATTTTGCCTCTTCGAAAAGCACGGCAGCAACATCACCGGGAGCAGCGGCGCCGGCCGCGAAGGAGTACGCGCAGCAGAGCCCTAGAACGGGCGCGCCAGTCGGCGGCAAAGTTGCCCGGGAGCCAGTACTGGCGCGGACTTCGTATGATGCGGCACCAGTGGCGCCAGCGCCGCCAGGCGGGACTGGTGGTGAATTCCATGGAGATTGGCCGGGATTTATCGCCAAGTTGAATTTCAATGGGATGGCAGGCATGCTGGCGAAGCAGTGCGAGTTTCAGTCGTTTGCCGACGGCATTCTCGAGCTGAAGTTGCCGGCCGCGCAAAAACACTTGGCCGAAAAAGCATTTCAGGAAAAACTGAAGCTGGAATTGCTGCCGCATTTTGGCGTCAACTTGCGTCTCAATATTCGTATCAGCGACGTAGCGGGAAAGAGCCTTGCGGCGGTTGAAGATCGCGAGCGATCTGATCGCCAGGTTGCGGCAGAGGCGGCGATATTGTCGGATCCATTTATCAATAATTTGAAGCAGGAATTTGGCGCGGAAGTTGTGCCATCGATGATTCGTCCTGCCGGTATATAAAGAGGAGAGCAATATGATGAAGGGCGGTTTGGGCGGCTTGATGAAGCAAGCGCAGATGATGCAGGAAAACATGAAGAAGGCGCAGGAGCAGCTGGCGACCATCGAAGTTGAAGGTCAATCAGGCGGCGGGATGGTCAAAGTTGTGATGACCTGCCGCAACGATGTTAAGCGGGTCTCCATTGATCCGGGCGCCATGGATGATAAAGAGATGCTGGAGGATTTGCTGGCAGCGGCTGTCAATGATGCTGTGCGCAAGGCTGAGGCAACAAGCCAGGAAAAGATGGGTGGCCTAACCGCCGGTATGCAATTGCCGCCGGGAATGAAGTTGCCGTTTTGATTCGAGACTCGTAGTCAACCCAGCGAATGCGACCGCCTTCCTCACTTGAAGCTTTGATTCAAGCGTTGCGCTGCCTTCCGGGCGTCGGGCCTAAGTCTGCGCAACGCATGGCGTATCACCTGCTCCAACGGGATCAGGACGGCGCGCGGCGCCTGGCGACGTCAATGAAAAATGCGGTTGAACGCGTCCGCCACTGCAATCTGTGCAATACGTTTACCGAAGCGGAGATTTGCGAAATTTGTTTATCTCTCAGGCGTGAAAAATCGTTGCTTTGCGTAGTGGAAACGCCCGGTGATCTGTTGATGATGGAGCAGACCCAGACTTACCGTGGGCTGTATTTTGTGTTGATGGGACGACTGTCACCGTTGGACGGCATTGGCCCTAAAGATATACACCTTGACGCTTTGATCAGGCGTGCCTCCGATGGAGTTGTTAAGGAAGTTATCCTGGCTACCAACTTTACGGTCGAAGGCGAAGCGACGGCGCATTACATCAGTGAAATATTGGGTGAGCGTGGGCTAAAAGTCTCTCGCATCGCGCGCGGCTTGCCGGTGGGTGGGGAATTGGAACACGTCGATGCTGGAACACTGGCGCAGGCGTTCATTGAGCGCAGGACTGTTTAGCTTATCCGGCATCCGCAGTCTGCCGACTCGAAAACAATGCGGCGATGCGCACAAAAATAGCGCGAATGAATCTATAGAGCTTAGGCAGCAGCCAGATCGTCAGCAATACAAACAGTGATAGCAACACAAGAAATACGATTGGATGTTGAATTGCGAGCCATAGTCCGCCGAGCACCGCGGCATCTTCGGCGGCTGAAGCTGTCCAGTTGGTGACCGGTTCAGGCGACGTATTGATGGCAGCTCTGCCACCCGCTTTCATGAAGTGCGTGCCTGCGGTAATCGTCCCTCCCAGAAGCGCGGCCGCCAATGCCCATGCGGGTCCGTCAGCGGAATTGATAACGCCAGCAGTCAACAACGCGCCGGCAGGAATGCGGATAAAAGTGTGAATTGCGTCCCACATGGAATCCACTGCGGGGATTTTGTCGGCAAAGAATTCTATTAAGACGAGGAAGCCCGTGGTCCCTAATACAAGCGGATGGGACAGCAGCTCGAAACTCTTTGGCGCGTTCCAGTCGAACCAATGGAAGTAGCCCGCCAGCCCGACGAGAAATAGCACAACGTAGAGGCGAATCCCGCTTGCCCATGCAAGGGCAAGCGCTAGTGCGAGGTTTGTGAGCTGATCCAATTGAAAAAACTCCTTAGATCGGTTGCGGCCAGAACTAATCGTAACTTGTGCGGCGCACATTAATCCAGTGAGTGAAAAGAAAATAGTGAAGAAAGTGTTGACCGAGTCTGTGGAATATGGCTATAATTGCGGTTCTTCGAAATTCATTAGTTCGGGCGCGGGGTGGAGCAGTCTGG
>JANMZU010000581.1:0-2633 GCA_031383585.1 Betaproteobacteria bacterium | reverse complement strand
GAATGAATTTCGGGCTGGTGTCGATGTGCTTGTAACGCGCCATGATGGTGTCCTTAATTTCGATACCTGTTGGACGCTTGTTATTCAAATTGGTTCACAGCACAATGCGCTTTATGAAAATAGTTTTTCTACAGCTTCGTTGGGCCTCACCATGAGCGCTACTTGGAGTATTTGACGTAACTACGGCATTGCCGTATATTGAAATCCATGTTCACGGTCATTGAAACTCCGACGTTTGTCCGCCTAGCCAGCGACTGCTGGAACGATGAGGACCGACTCAGCTTTATCACCTTCATTGCGGGAAACCCTGAAGGCGGGGATGTCGTACCCGGGTCTGGAGGTGTAAGGAAAGCCCGTTGGGGAAGTGCTGGCCGTGGTAAGCGTGGTGCGGTGCGAGTCATTTACTTCAATCGCCTCGCCAATGGAGAAATCTGGTTGCTGCTGGTCTACGAAAAATCCGTGCGTGAAAACATCCCGGCGCATGTACTTCGTCAGATCAAAGAGGAGATCGAGAATGAGTAAAGCTAAACAGAAACCTGTCAGTCGTCAGCCGAAAATTGACCTTGGCGCTGAACTGCTAACGTCGGTGCGTGAAATGAAGGCCGGCATTCGTGCTCGAGTCCATCGTCCCGAGATATCGGAAATTGCTCGTGCTCGTCTGGTGTCAGGGCTTTCTCAAAATGCCTTCGCAACGCTGCTTGGCGTTTCCGTGCGTACTCTCCAAGATTGGGAACAAGGTCGCCGCGAGCCATCAGGTGCAGCAAAAACCCTCTTCCGTGTTGCAGAACGTCATCCTGAAATCCTGCAAGAACTCGCTGCGTGAAGCAGTGCGGCCCAGCCTGGCGGTGCAGGGGACGCTGCGCGATAAAGACGCGCAGCGTCCCTGACCTTAAACGTTGGGCCTCAGAGGTATTTAAATCGGACAATGGAAGGGAATAGTTATGCGCAAGGCCAATCCCGTAATCCGTCTTACCGTGCTCGGCATGTACTTGATCTTGACCGCATGCGCATCACCAACGCAATCTTCAGCCGTTATCGCCAGAATTTCTCCCGACGCGGCACCAATTTTTAACTTGCACGTTGTAAGCCCAGATGGCACCGATAGCGTAAATGCGGTCTATCGGAGTGGCCAACCCCGGGGTGATAAACAATGGAGATATTTAAAAGAGATAGGCATCAAGACCGTGGTCAAACTCAACGAGTTCTCGTCCGATGTAGATGAATCGGAAGAGCGTAGTCTCGCCGAACAGTACGGCATTAATCTCATCCGTATGTATATGCCGCCAGAAGACTTCCCACATAACTGGAACCCATGGGCTCATCCTGATGAAAGGGCTCTCATGCAAGCGGTAGTGGCATTGGAGAATAAAAATAATCTACCGGCCTTAGTGCATTGCAGTCATGGAAAGGATCGGACGGGATTGGTAGTCGCGGTCTATAGCGTGCGCAACAAGAAATATTGCAAGGATGCCGCGATCAAAGAGATGGAATACTACGGAACCAGTTCATTTCTATTCGGACTTAAGCCCATGCTAGACAGCCCCAATATCACACCGAATCCTGACTGCACTCACCAGTCGGCGGCAAAATAAAGTTCCTGCTGGTAAGCGATCCCCAACTCATCCATCAATACGGGCGCTGCGCGATGAAGCCGCGCAGCGTCAGTTATGTCAGACGTTGGCCTCGGAACGAAACGCCTTGGGTTAGCCTATGCCGATAGAAGTCAATCAATCCACGCAAGGGTTCAAGCAGTGGGTCAAACTCCTGGAACTACTGCACGCGGCGTTCGAATATCAAATCACCCGCATAGATCCACCATCCTCTCTGTACAAACTTGACGCTCGGTTATTGGCACAGAAGGCACAGGAAGAGACTCTCTTGTTAGCCACAGAGAACGATGAGCTTATCGGCTGTGGGTTTGCCAAAGTCAAACCAAGTTGCGTGTACGTTGGCAAGTTTGCGGTTCGGCCTGAGCGGCAGGGTCAAGGAGTTGGCCGCCTTCTCATGCGAGAAGTGGAAAGATTCGCTCAAACGACAGGCAAATTAGTCTTGGAGCTCGATACGAGGATTGAACTGGTTGAGAACCACAAAGCTTTCGCCGCCTTCGGTTTCATCAAGACTTCCGAGCATGCGCATGCCGGCTATACGAAGGCAACGTTCATCACAATGCAGAAGACCTTGGTTTCTCCGCATGCCGAGGCCTGAGCCTTTGGTCGAGAGGGACATCCAAGGGCGATCGCCCCTCGGCCACCTCTCAGATCAAGCTTTAGGCATACAAACCACCGCCCAGAAAGAAACAAAGGAGCCATGCTCGAAATTAAATTTGCGTCAGTAGCTTCCAACTCGGCGGTTGGTGCTGACAACACGCCGTTAGACCTTGAGTGACAAATTCATGGCAACATAAGTCCATGCCACTAAATTCGGTATGGAAAGATTAAGCAGAAATCATATGACCATTACACTTGCGTTTGATGTCTATGGAACGCTAATCAACACGCATGGTGTCGTGGTTGCGTTGGAAAAACTGGTTGGCGATAAAGCCGCTGAGTTTTCTCGTACTTGGCGTGAGAAACAACTGGAATATTCATTTCGTCGCGGGCTGATGCAAAAATATGAAAATTTTGCCGTGTGCA
>JANMZU010000574.1:0-2702 GCA_031383585.1 Betaproteobacteria bacterium | reverse complement strand
CAGCTACCTTACGACTGAGGTGCCATCCGGTGGCGGTTGATCTGCCGTATAGCCTGATCGAGCCCCCGCTGGCAGCACACGCAAAAATAGTTACGTTCCAACTTGGGTACATTCAACGGCTCAGTAAACTCACTTCTTTTCTTCTGTCGCTTCCGGCTCCGGTTCAGCGTGCATCGAGAGTGCCAATCCGCCTTCGGAGGCAGGTTCACCGCGCGGACTTTTAAGCTTGATATTCAATCGCAACTCATTGGCCGAGTCGGCGTTTCGAATCGCCTCTTCGTAGCCGATGTGGCCGTCGCTGTACAAGTCATAGAGGGCCCAGTCAAAAGTGCGCATGCCAAGTTCGCGTGATTTCGCCATGATCGACTTGATGTCCTGAAACTCACCTTTGAAAATCCTCTCTGCGATCGTTGGCGTGTTGATCAGAATTTCGATCGCGGCCTTGCGGCCTTTGCCGTCCTGCATGCGCACCAGGCGCTGGGAAACGATCGCACGCAGATTGGCGGAAAGATCCATGAGCAGCTGATTGCGCCGCTCCTCGGGGAAGAAATTGATAATGCGGTCAATGGTCTGGTTGGCGCTATTCGCATGCAGCGTGCCGAGGCACAAGTGTCCGGTCTCGGCGAAGGCGATCGCGTGCTCCATGGTTTCTGCATCGCGAATTTCGCCAATCAGAATGACATCCGGCGCTTGGCGCAAGGTATTTTTGAGCGCATGATGCCAGCTATGCGTGTCGATACCAACCTCGCGGTGTGTGATCAGCGACATTTTTGACTGATGCACATACTCCACCGGGTCTTCCACGGTGATGATGTGGCCGGCTGACGTGCGATTGCGCTGATCGATCATCGCTGCAAGCGTAGTCGATTTTCCGGAGCCAGTGCCGCCGACGACCAACACCAAGCCACGCTTGTTCATGATCACTTCCTTGAGGATCACTGGCAAGCCAAGTTTTTCGAAGTTCGGGATTTCCGCTGCAATGGTGCGAATCACCATACTGACGCTGCGCTGTTGCACGAAAACGTTTACGCGAAAGCGCGAAAGCCCGGGAATGAAAATCGCGAAATTGCATTCCATCTCTTTGGCAAATTCCACGCGCTGCTCTTCGTTCATCATGGCGTGCGCGAGAACTTTGGTGACTTCACTGGTGAGCTTTTGCGCGGCGAGCGGCTGCATCGACCCATGTGCTTTCATGCTGGGCGGAAAATCATTGGCGATAAAAAGATCTGATCCCTGCTGCTGACTCATGGCACCCAACAGCTTATGCATATATGCGCGCGCTTGTTCCTCGGTCAACACTGACATGTAATTACCCTCACTGATTAGCAAGCCAGGCCCGCTCGATTGGTCTCAACCCCTTGTCTCGGCCTCTATCAGCCTGCCGATCTATACGGCTGCGACTGGGGATCTTCTGAGCGAGATTTTGGCATCAATGAGTGAGAATTGCATCAGTCATTCGTCCACGCCTGCCGGACGCTGCCGATGTGCACACCGGTTTCGTTGCCGCCGCCAAGTGGGGCGCCGCTTACGCTGTTCTTTGTAGTGTGCCCATGACGACGGGCTATTGCCGAGCACGCCTATCGGCAAACGACATGAAATGCCGTTTGCCGAGGGAGCGGTAGGCTGCGAGCTTTATGCATCGCCAGCCACCGGTTCTTTGCAAATCTCTAACGTTTCAATATGGCAAACCTGGTGCTCGTTTGTGCGCAGACATTATCCTGCGCGGTGTACCTTGCGGTGACACCCATTGGGTTAGCCTCAATCTCGGCCATATCGTAGCTGCCTGAAACGCCGGAGCAATTGTAAACGCCGGTCGATGCACCCATGCGGCCACTCTGACGATAGTTGCCAAAGAAGTTACAGACAAAACCGTTCTGGTTGGTTGTCATCGTGAACGTGTTTGCAGTGTTGATAATGGCGATGCCGACAGCTGTTTCTGCGGTGCCATTTGCAGGCGGGCTCGCGCAGCCTGAAAAGGTCTCGCGAAAAATGCCCACGTAGCTACCGGTGAGATCGTTATTTCTGAACGTCTGGCGCGTTAGGGCCTTCGTCACGGGTGTGCCATTGACGGTGTACGTCAACGTCGCCGCTTCAACACTTGCCGTGAACGTTACGTTTCCTACGACAGCCCGCGTGACGAGGGCTGGATTGAAAGTTGTACCAAGCCAGGGGCCGCTGGTTTGCAGCATCGGTCCGGTATAAATGTTTGCGCCGGACGTCGTTTGTCCAGAGTAGGTTGTTTCGCCCGTGTAGAAAATGGGTTTGTTGTCCGCGCCATAGACGAAGAATGTTAAAAACAGTACGTCACGCTGATGGGTGGCGGTGACGCCCCAGCCGGACTCACTTGAGTTCCACCACAGATCCGACAGGTCAGTCGTAAAAGTGTTGGCCGAAACGAATGGCGAACACAATGAGAGGGCAAGTAGAGAGGCGGCAATTTTTTTCATGGGAACCTTCCAGAGTCGACGGAGCAATTCAGCCGGAGTCGGCTGGTACCGCTACTTTCGTCGAGGATAGTTCGTCGGCCAATGGGCCAATTGCTGGTAATCGCGTAGGACAAGGGAGGGTACGTAAAAGTAGCTTGACTATCACCGCCGACAGTCACGCCCGAAGCCTTTGCCGGTGTCCAGCGCCCCTCTGAAAACGCATCAGTGGCGCTGTGCGCCGCGCTTACTGACGAGGTTTGCTGCCGGCACCTTTGG
>JANMZU010000572.1:0-2262 GCA_031383585.1 Betaproteobacteria bacterium | reverse complement strand
CAGCTACCTTCTCGAACGAGATCAAGGCGCTCGCCGATGGGCTGCTCAACAATCCAGCGCTGATCGAGGTAGCACGTCGTAATTCCACCGTAGAAGCGATTACGCAGAAAGTCCATCCGGTGGACAGGGACAAGAAGCGCCAGTTACTTAGCCATCTGATCAAAACCCAGAACTGGCATCAGGTTCTGGTGTTCACCCGCACCAAGCACGGTGCCAACCGGCTTGCCGAGTTGCTGAACAAAGATGGAATTACAGCGTTGGTTATTCACGGCAACAAGAGCCAGGGCGCACGAACCAAGGCGCTGGCCGAATTCAAGACTGGCGATTTACAGGTATTGGTTGCCACCGATATCGCTGCACGCGGTATCGACATCGATCAATTGCCGCATGTGGTGAATTACGATTTGCCGAACGTGGCCGAGGACTACGTGCATCGCATCGGCCGTACCGGTCGCGCAGGTGCAAGCGGCGAGGCGATCTCGCTTGTCTGCATCGACGAGGCAGCGTTTTTGCACGCCATCGAGCGCCTGACCAAGCGCGAAATTCCCGTTGAAGTCATTCCGGGTTTCGAGCCGGATCCGAAAGCGAAAGCGGAACCTATCCAGCTACGCTCCCCCGGCCATCGTCCAGCCCGTGGTGCACCGCGCGGCGCGCCGAAACAGGGCAAGCCCGGCGGCACGCCCGGACAAAAACCGGCAGCGGGCAAGCGTCCGCCGAGTACGCAGCGGTTTGGCAATCTTCCCGGTGGATCTCGCGGTGGTGCGGCTGCTGGCCCGGGCAAAAAGCCTGCTGGACGGGGTGGTGGTAATAGCCGGTAGCAGTGGAATCGAGAAAACAGCCGTGCCGGACGCACGGCTGTTTTCATTGTGAATTGAAACTCAAGCGCTGGCCAGGCTGGACACGGCATTTCGCCTGGTAAGCCGCACCAGAGCTTGATCTACGAGAGTAAATTGGCGGGCTCAGGGCTGGTGGCGCTCCCCGGTAGAATTCCTTCTCACTGTCGCCCATTATTCAATCACGGAGAAGTTATGCTCACAGCCCGCCTCGTCCGCCGCACAATTTTTGCCAGTCTATTCGCTTCCGCAATTGCCTGCACGACGGCGTTTGCACAGGCAGCACCTTCTCCCGCCAAAGCCAAGCCCACCTACTCGGAATTGCTTGCGACCGCCAAGGCTGCAGACTGGCGCGCACTCGATCTGGAAAATACGCTGTACATGGACTTAGCCACCGGGCGCGTAGTCATCGAGCTAAACGCGGCCTATGCGCCCGCCCACGCCGATAACATTCGCACACTGGTTCGCGAAGGTTACTTTGATGGTCTCGCAATCTTGCGATCACAGGACAATTACGTTGTGCAGTGGGGCGACCCTGAGGCCGATAACGCCGAGCCTGGCAAAGCACGCGCCATGAAACGGGGCAAAAAAACACTCATCCCGGAATACACTCGGCCGCTCGACAGCAAGCTCCCATTTACGCGCCTGCCCGACATCGACGGCTATGCGCCTCAGGTTGGGTTTTCAAACGGCTTTCCGGTCGGCCGCAACCCCAAAACCAATCAGACTTGGTTGACCCACTGCTACGCCATGGTCGGCGCCGGGCGCGACAATGATGACAACAGCGGCAGCGGCGCAGAACTTTACGTCGTCACCGGGCATGCGCCGCGGCATCTGGATCGAAACATCGCCGTCCTGGGCCGTGTTGTGCAAGGCATGCCGCTGCTATCGGTTTTGCCGCGCGGAACCGCTGCATTGGGGTTCTATGAAAAGCCCGAGCAACGGGTGGAAATTAAATCGATCCGCATCGCGGCAGACGTCCCGGCAGCAGAGCGGACCAATCTGGAAATCATACGCACAGACACAACGCTGTTTACCTCATTGGTCGAAGCGCTGCGCAATCGCGGTGGGCCCTGGTACAAAGTGCCGGCCGGGCATATTGAACTATGTAACGTGCCGATTGCGGTTCGAGCCGTAGCCTCCAAATAGCTTGAATTTCCTCGATACCCACCCACTGCGCCCCATCGGGATAAGACTGAACTTCTTGCTCTGCGCGCCTCGTGCCGTGGACGCGGATCGCCTATCGACAGGTCTTTCGAGCCAAAAACTCTTGCGAAGCCGCGCCGAATATGGCGCTATGCTGACTGATCGAATTCCCCCAAGCAAGCATTGACTCCGAATCGGCGGCAAACAGCAACTTCTAGTCACCACCACGGTTGATGTGGAACGCTTGCGGCGAATTGGGTACACTCGCAATCGGAGGTGCGCG
>JANMZU010000556.1:0-1990 GCA_031383585.1 Betaproteobacteria bacterium | reverse complement strand
CGGGGTCGTACATGATGTTGGCCGGCTTGATATCGCGGTGCACGATATTGAGTTTGTGGGCGTGATCCAGTCCGGATGCAACACGTTCGACGATGGACAGCACCTTTTCCACCGGTAGCAGGTTCGGATTCTTGGTAAACGGCGCCAAGTCCTTGCCCTTGAGGAACTCCATTGCAATAAACGCCAGATCGTGCTCTTCACCGGCATCGTAAATCTTGACGATGGCTGGGTGATCGAGTCTGCCCGCAGATTCTGCTTCGCGGAAGAAACGGTCCTTGGCTTCCTGTAATTCGTCGCCCTCGTACTCTGCGGCAAGCGCCATGGTCTTGATGGCAACTTCGCGGCCAATTTTTGGATCCTTGCCCAGATAGACGACACCCATCGCGCCTTTGCCAAGCTCCTTTTGGACCTGATACCGCCCCAGCATCGGCTTTTCACCAGTAGCGGCAATTGCCATCGTCGCCGCCGTAGAGCGCGCGGCAGATGAACCACCGAGGATAATGGTCTCAGACATGACCTTGGCGCGATTCATCCGGTCAGCAACGTCGCGGAACTTGGGATCGTTCTGGTGAATGAACGCGAATGCGCTTTCGGCTTTGTTGAATTGGCGGCGGCGCTCAAAATCAAGTGCCAGAGAGTAAACGTTTTCGATCAACTGCTCATCAACCGGGCACTTGCGGAATTTGTCAAACGCCATATCGAGTTGGCCCTGCTGCTGGAATGCCAAGCCAAGCATACGGTTCGATTCGGCGCCAGCGGCTTCAGATTGCTCTTTGCCGCGTTCAGTCATAAGGAAGCGTTTGGTGGTCAGCAACAGATGGCCGATGACCAGCAAGGAGGCTGGGAGCATGAGCTTCACCCAGATGCCAGGTCCCATCATCAAGCCAAAATGTGTACCCAGCAAAATCAGGAAAATCACCAGCGTGAAGACTGCGGCCGGCCCGGCGCGCAACTTCGGCAACAGAGCTATCAAATAAGCCGCAATAAGGATGAACATTGCCAGTGAGACCCAGATGGTCCACGCGGGTGTGCGGAAAAAGTGCTCTTTCAGAATGCTGGACACCGAATGCGCAAGCGCCTCAACAGGAGACAGAACGCCAATCGGTGTCACCTGGACCGTACCCACGCCCGCCGCAGTTGCGCCAATCAGCACAATCTTGTCAGCGTACTTCGTCGCTGGGATTTTCCCGCTGATCACATCAAAGAAAGAGTCCACCGGGATCGCTGACTTATCGCCGGCCGGCTTATAAAAGTACGGGCGCATCAACGCACGATCATCGGTAAGAATTTTTAGCCTTCCCAGCGACACACTCTCGCCAAGGTTGACGCGGATGTCCTTAGCCTCCAGGTTCAGGCTTTTGGCAGCAACCAGCATGGCCAGCGAAGGAAATTGTTGGCTAAAATATTCGAGCACTGTTATGTCCTGCCTCACGCCACCATCAACGTCCTGGTTGGGACTTAGGTGGCCGATACCAGCCGCGACCGACCCCAGCTCCGCAATTGGCAAATTTGGATTCGGCCCAGCGTACAGAAATTCGCCGCCTGCATTGGTGAAACCTGTGACGACGTTCTTGAGGATGAATTCCGGCAGCGGCTTATCTGGCTTGCCAACGGGGGCATCAAGCGTCGTTTCGAAAAGCGATGGCAATATTACGACGCTGGATTTTTTTATGCTTTCTGCCAAACGTCTGTCTGTGTTCAGCGCCTGTTCCGCTTCCAGCAATATCGGGCCGAATTCGGCAACTGCCGGGTTCGTTGCGACCGGTGGCGCTGTCGCTCCCTCAGCAGCGGCGGGCACGCTTTTGGCATACAGCTGCAACAACTTGGTGATGTATAGGAGTCCGGGATCTTGCTGCGGCTCGAAATAAAAAATGGTGCTGCCAAAAACCTTCGCTTTGGCCGCCGTCAACTTATCAATCATCGCTGCATGAATATCACGCGGCCAAGGCCAACGCCCTATATTCGCGATTGACTGATCATCAATCGCAAT
>JANMZU010000460.1:0-24239 GCA_031383585.1 Betaproteobacteria bacterium | reverse complement strand
TTGATTTTGTCAGGGCAGAAATAGTCCATTCGACTACACGCAAAAGCGCTATAAGCGACTATCAGCCGCGCGCGCGCCAGCGTATTGTGCTTAGCGTGTGTTTTTCATCTGTGCAGTCTAGGGAAGATCGACATCAACCCTCCGGAAGGCGCATATTTTTGTAACCTTTCCGCGAAACACCCGTTAATCCACTGCGTGGACAACCATACGGCCACCAATGGCAGGCCGTGAAAATGAGACAAAATGAAGCCCAAGCTTTCCAATATTGCTGCAACCGGAGATTGCAATGCGTCTTAGTCAACTTGCACACGGATGGCGAGGGGCATCGCTGCCACTCCTAGCCGCGTACTGCATTTGCTTGCTTGCCTTGATGGCACCGGCGCATGCCACCAACAAGAATCAGCGGATCGAAAGGGCGACGTCCGGGCCGCTTGCGGAGTTTCCTACGGTGCGCAGTCAAGCTGTCGAGTTTCCACCGCTGGCAGCCGGTATCTATCCGGTTGCCTGCTCCAATCTCGCGCATGATGTGGCACGCATGAACCAGTTGGGCGGCTCGCTTGACGACTTCTGGTCTGGCGCCAACGACCGCTACGTTAGCGACATCCTGCTTGAGCCCGCCAGCACCTTGAAAGCCAGCCCAGTGGTGCCCGATAACGATCTTTATCCAGGACGCCGAAGGTCCGCGGTCGATTTTGTTGTCATCACCTGCTACCCAACAGATGCAAGCAACAACCGTCCAGACTACTTGTTGCCTGACGGTCAGCGTGTGCCGCGCATGCAGCGCAGTGGTCAGGGTTCCATTATCGCCAGTCAGCCATGCATCGCTATCTTCCCGGCGCCACCCGGTTGCGGGCGCTGGCCGTTTCTGGTGTTTTCGCACGGCCTCGCGGGGAGCCCGGTGGATGGGAAGTCAATTGATTTCCTGGTGAGGCTGGCGAGCTATGGCTACATCGTGTCCGCGCCGTTCCATGGCGACGGCCGCTTCGCCCGTTTGAAAGCCGATGACCTGCGCGACCTTTTCTACATCATTCGCAATTTTGACCGTATCGTCGAGTTGCAGGCGTTGCGGCCATTCAGCATAAAGTCGGTGATTGATTTGATGCTGGCGCATCCCGATTTCGGAACGCGCATCGATGCTGCCCGCATCGGCGGCATCGGCGGGAGCATGGGGGGCGCCACAATGACCTGGTTGCTTGGTGCAGAGCTGACTGACAACTACCCGCGCCTCACGTCAAAAGTGACCGTTCAGGACCCGCGCATCAAGGCGGCAGTGGGCTATGTGCCCTACGCTGGCCAGAGCTTCCTGCCAGCATTTGGCGACAACAACGCAACTGCGAGGAACGTTACCGCGCCCTACCTTTCGATTTCAGGCACGAACGATACGACGGCACCTATGTTCATGATGGAGCAGGCGGTCAATAATTTTCGCGGCGCGCGGTATCAGGTCGCGTTGAGCGGCGTTGAGCACACCTACGATCCGAGCTATGCCAACGACGTGTTCGGCTGGACGATCCCGTTTTTTGAGGCGTATCTGAGTGGCAATAAAACTGCAATGGACAGGCTGTCGCGACAGAGAAATGTCGCCGGCGGGCTCAACGATTATCTGCGCATCGATTATGCTGCGCCGTTGGCCCTCGCAAATGGCGAAGTACTTGTTGAAGAGTATTACAACACCATTGTCAGGCGCCATTTCATTGCTGCAAGCGCGGCCGACAAGGATGCAATTGATCGCGGTGCGGCCGGCGCGGGCTGGATAAAAACCGGCTACCAGTTCAAGGCCTACACGATCCCCGGTCCCGCGGAGCTGCGCGTAGCCAGTCAGGCACCGGTTTGCCGCTTTTACGCCCCGGCCCAGAACGTACACTTCTTTTCGACAGACTTGCGCGAGTGCCAGCTATTGCGGGCGAGCCGCAATTGGCGAGACGAAGGCGTGCCATTCTGGATAAATGTGGCAACCCAACCTGCCTGCGCATCAGGCACAGTACCGGTGACCAGACTGTCGGACTCACGCTGGCGCGAGAGCGCCTCGAATCACCGTTATCTCAGCAGCAATTCCCAGATTGAGGATCAGAAAGCCAATGGCTGGGTTGAAGAGGGTGTCGTGATGTGCGCGCCCTTGTAACTTGGGCGGTTATTCGTCTTTCAGCATTGCATCGGCGCGCGCGAGTACCTCTGAGCTGACCGGTGCCGCGGCAGGAAGTGCGTTAGCCTTTCGGCGTCGGCCCATCATCCACAATACGATTCCGCCGCCGATCAGCAGGCAAAACGGGCCAAACCAGAGTAGATAGGTTTTGCCGTCCACGGGCGGACGATAGAGCACGAAATCGCCATAGCGCGCGCGCAGATGTTCCTTGATTTCCGAGTCCGTTTTTTTCTGGTCCGCGAGTAGCCGGACCTCGCGGCGAAGGTCGCCTGCAAGGCCGGCTGGGGACTCAGCCAGCGTCTGATTCTGGCAAACCAGACAGCGCAATTCTGTTTCAAGCTTCTTCAGCCGCAACTCCATTTCGGGCGACATCGGCGGCATTTCAGGCGTTGCCGTTTGCGCATGGGCCGCAAACACGATGCCGCAGAATAGGAGAATGAAAGCCAAGCACTGGCGTGCCTTCCGGGCCAAAAATGCCCTGAACGCCGCGCCAACGCTAGAGTTTGCCAATAAATTATGCATCATGATTTCTTCAGCTCACGGATAACAGGCAACAATTTTTCACGCAGCACGGTGGCGTCAATCGGGCCGGTGTGTTTGTAACGGATCATACCGGTCGCGTCGATCACGAATGTTTCTGGCGCACCATACACACCGAAGTCGATGGCCGTGCGGCCATCGAGATCGCTTACTGAAGCCATGTAGGGATCGCCAAACTTTGCCAGCCAGGCCTTCGCGTCTTCGGGCTTGTCTTTCCAGTTGAGCCCGATGATGGGGACCACTTGCTCTTTCGCCAATTGATTGAGGAAAGGATGCTCATAGCGGCATGAAACACACCAGGACCCCCACACGTTGAGCAGCCAAACCTTGCCCTTCATGTCGGCATTGCCGAGCTTTTTGTCCGGCGCATGCAACTGCGCCAGTTCGAAGCTTGGCGTCGGCTTATTGATCAGCGCTGATGGAATCTCTCGAGGGTTGAGGGACAGGCCGGTGTATAGGAACCAGAGCAGCCCGACAAAAACGGCCAAAGGCAAAAAGTAACGCCAGGTGCGAAGCATCGTGTTTATTCCCAATCCTGTTCTATGCAGCGGGCTGCGCACCAGCCTTAGTTGGCGTGGCTATCTGGCGTTTGCCTTTTTCCTGTGCGGCTTCGGTCGGGGTCACGATTGCTGGTGCCCGCACTTTTACCGTCAGCCGGTAGCGTCGGTCAAGCATTGCCAAAACACCGCCAAGCGCCATTAGTAAACACCCGGCCCAAATCCAGTCGATGAACGGCTTTACGTAAATGCGGACCCCCCACGCGCCATCGGCTGCGCCTTCGACCGGTTCACCCAGCGCCACGTAAAGGTCACGAGTGAAGCCCGATTCAATTGCCGCTTCGGTCATCGTCTGACCCGACGCGAAGTAGCGGCGCTTCTCCGGCAATAACAATGCGACGATTTTTCCGTCCTTGCTGACTTCGAAACGACCTTGAATTGCGGAGTAGTTCGGGCCTGGCAGGTCCGCCACCTTGTCAAACTTGAATTGGTAACCGCCTTCGGTGACTGTCTGGCCCGGCGCCATGCGCACATCGCGTTCGGTTTCATAACCTTTTACCATCGTCACGCCGATGACGAATACCGCGATGCCGACGTGCGCCACATGCATACCGTAATAGCTGGAGCGGTTAGCGGAGAATTTTGCCATGAAGCTGGTGCCGGGGGTCGCCTGAAACCGGTGCGCGAGTGCGGTCACACTGGCCGCGATGATCCATGTAGCGAGCAGCAGACCAAGCGAAATCATCAGCGTCCATTTTCCCATCAGCAATGGGATGAAAATACCCGATGCAACCGCAATGCCAAACGCCCATTTCAGCCGCGCCACTAGATCCGGCACGGTCGCGTTGCGCCAGCGCGCGATCGGGCCAACCGCCATCAGAAACAGGGCGGGCGCCATGAGGGGATAGAAAACCGCGTCGAAGTACGGCGGGCCAACGGAGATCTTTCCGAGCTTCAAGGCATCAAGAAACAGCGGATACAAGGTGCCGAGCACCACTGCAAGCATCGCCACGACCAGCAGCACATTGTTGGCAAGCAACAACGATTCGCGCGAGGCCGGCGAAAAGTCCCTCGGCACTTTGCCCAGACCCAATTTAGGAGCGCGCCACGCATAAAGTGCCAGCGAGCTGCCGATGACGATGGCAAGGAAAGCGAGAATGAAAACACCGCGCTTCGGGTCAGTCGCGAAGGCATGTACGGATGTGAGCACGCCTGAGCGTACGAGGAAGGTACCGAGCAATGATAGCGAAAACGCACTGATGGCAAGCAGCTCCGTCCAACTCTTGAATACGCCACGCTTTTCAGTCACCGCCAGCGAGTGAATCAGCGCGGTACCGACCAGCCATGGCATGAACGAGGCATTTTCCACCGGATCCCAGAACCACCAGCCGCCCCAGCCCAACTCGTAATAAGCCCAGGCCGAGCCTAACGCGATACCTAATGTAAGGAAGCACCAGGCTGCCGTGGTCCATGGCCGCGACCAGCGTGCCCAGGTGGCGTCGAGCTTGCCGCCGATCAACGCTGCAACCGCAAACGCGAACGCAACCGAGAACCCCACGTAGCCCATATAAAGC
The DNA here is from genome assembly GCA_031383585.1 of Betaproteobacteria bacterium. Taxonomy (GTDB): domain Bacteria; phylum Pseudomonadota; class Gammaproteobacteria; order Burkholderiales; family Usitatibacteraceae; genus UKL13-2. The sequence goes on along the minus strand of JANMZU010000460.1, from coordinate 19,485 downwards.
ATTGGCGGGTGATAAATCATGCCCGGGTCTTGTAACAGTGGATTCAAGTCTCGCCCTTCTGCGGCTGAGGGAAACAGGCGGTCGAATGGATTGGACGTAAGCAACATAAACAGCAAGAAGCCGACCATGATCAGACCCATCACGGCAAGCACGCGGGCAATGACTTCCTGCGGCAGGTTACGGCTGAAAATCGACACCGCAAACGTCCAACCGGCGAGCATCAACACCCAGAGCAACAAAGATCCCTCGTGGGAACCCCATGACGCGGTGATGCGGTAATAGACCGGTAACTTGGTGTTGGAATTGGCTGCAACGTTCTGCACCGAAAAGTCGCTAGTGATAAACGAATACACCAGACAGACAAAGGCAAACACGATGAAAACAAATTGCCCATGCGCCAGCGGTCGCGCCACTGACAGCAATCGGGAATCACCGCGAAATGAGCCAATCAACGGCAAAATGCCAAGCGAAACCGCCAGGCAAAGCGCAAGAATCAACGAAAAATGGCCTAGTTCTGGAATCATGGTAAATGCCTTTGCGTGGAATTCAATTAGACTTCGGTACTTGTGTGGTGACGGGTTTTTGGCCCGCGAACATTGCTCCATCAATCGGCTTGCCCGCACGTTTCAATGCTTCGGCAGCCTCCGGCGGCATGTAATTCTCATCGTGTTTGGCCAGTACTTCAGCGGCACGAAAAACGCCGTCCTGCCCAAGTCTGCCTTGCGCCACCACACCCTTGCCCTCTTTGAAAAGATCAGGAAGGATGCCGGTGTAGGTGACCGGAATGGTCTTGGCCGTATCAGTGATCGCAAAGGTTACTGTCAGACCATCCGTCTGCCGCCTGACGCTTCCGGCATTGACCAGGCCGCCAATGCGAAAAGTGCGGTCTACAGGCGCCTTGTTTTCGGCAACCTCAGTGGGTGTAAAGAAAAACACCAGGTTGGAATTAAACGCCCTCAGTACCAGCGTGACCGCGACAGCAATCACACACAATCCTAGTGCGATCCACATGAACCTGCGATGTCTTGCTTTCATTGCATACGTCCTCTGGCTTTGTCTGCCAATAGCGCGTCTTCGATTGCAGCCTGCGCCCGCCCGGCACGCAGGCGCACAAATATAATTTCCACGACGATGGCGATTGCAAATGCGCCGAATGAGCCCCAGACATAAAAGCCACGCCCATCCATGGAGAAAAATTCTGCCCAGTTCATAAGCTTGCCACCGCGCTGCCCGGCGCAGGTTCGCGCCGTCGGATGCGCTCTTGCCCGAGAATGCGGTCGCGCTCCCGCTCACAAATGATCGCACGTACCCGTACCAGCGAAATGGCAATGGCATACATCCAACATGCAATTGCCATTGTCAGCATGGCCCACAACATGATCGACGCCATCTTCGACGGCGCAGTCGCCGATACCGACAAGCCTTGATGCAGCGTATTCCACCACTTGACCGAGAAATAGATTATCGGAACATTGACCGAGCCCACAATAACGAGCAACGCGCCCGCCTTGTCGGCCCGTTTCTTGTCCTCAATTGCGTTGATCAATGCGATATAGCCGACATACAGAAACAGAAGAATCAGGGTCGACGTCATGCGCGCATCCCAAGCCCAGTACGTGCCCCATGTTGGTCGCCCCCAGAGCGCGCCAGTCCACAAAGCGAGCGCGGTAAAAATCGCTCCGGTCGGGGCAAGCGCCTCCATCATCATCGCTGAAAGGCGGGTGTTGAGGGTAAGCGCCATCACGCCATACATTGCCATCACGAGGTAAATGAACATTGCCATCCAGGCAGCGGGTACGTGTATGAAGATAATCCGATAGACCTCGCCCTGCTGAAAATCCTCAGGCGCTACGAACAGGCCAAGATATAGGCCGATCGCACCAAAGAGCACGGCAAGTGCCGAAAACCACGGCAGCAATTTGCCTGCAAGCGGGAAAAACATGGCCGGCGACGAATATTTGAATATGCTCATATCAGTTCGAGACATCAATCCAGTGAAATTTTTACTGCGACCGCCACTGCAAACGGCACTACCAGACCGCCAAGCAGCAGGATCGCCCCTAACAGTGATAGATTCGCCGAGACATCGATGCCCGCCATAGATTGCTCTACTGCTCCCGCACCAAAGATCAGCACGGGAATGTACAGCGGCAATACCAGCAGCGCCAACAATATCGACCCTCCGCGTACCCCCAATGTCAGCGCAGCGCCGATTGAGCCGACGAGCGACAGTACCGGCGTACCCAACATCAGACTCGCAAACATTACTGCAAGTTCGCGCGACTCAAGGCCAAATTGCAAACCAAGAACCGGCGATAGCAACGCAAGGGGCAAGCCGGTTATCAACCAGTGAGCAACTATTTTACCCGCCACAATCAAGGGCAGTGGATATACCGACAATGCCAATTGCTCGAGCGTGCCATCGGCATGGTCGTTAGCCAATATTCGCGGTAACGTCAGCAGCACCGAAAGCAATGCTGCCACCCAGACAACGCCAGGGGCGATACGCTTCAGCAGCGCCGATTCGGGGCCGATGGCCAGCGGGAACAGGCTAACGATGACGACGAAAAATGCCAACGCCTGGACCACTTCGCCCTTTGACCGCACGGCAAGCCTCGCGTCTCGGGCAAAGGCGACCAGAAATCCGCGTTCTGCTGCAAAACCAGCCGACTCGTATGGTTGCACTGAGTGGGGTGCGGTGCTCATTGGGTCGCTTCACCCATGGCGTCGAAATTCAACTCTTTAACCGGTGAAGCGAGATTCAGGCTGAGATGTGTCGCGATGCATGCAACGCCGCCACGATCCAGATGCGCACTAATCAGCCCGGTGAATAGCGACACACCCTGTTCGTCGAGGGCGTTAGTCGGTTCATCCAACAGCCAGAGCGACTTGCAGGACTGGTGAGTCAGTGACAGGGCCAATCGCGCCAGTCCCACCCGCCGTTTCTGTCCTTGTGAAAGCCGCCTTGCCATCACGTTGCGGCGATCAAGCAAGCCAACTTTTTCGAGTGCCGACAATTGTGCCATTTGGGTCACATTCAACCCGTCGATGAGAAGGGCGTCACGTAGATTTTCCGTTGCGCTGAAATCCTCCTTCAACGCGTTGGTATGGCCGAGGTAGAGCGCGGCACTGCGCCATGTAGCGGAGAGCGCTGTCAGTGTCTCGCCGCGCCAGGCAACGTAACCTGCATCGGGTAAGGTAAGCCCTGCCAGAATGCGCAGCAAGCTGGTCTTGCCGGAGCCATTCGAACCGCGCAATACCAGCGCCTGTCCCGCTTCAACACTGAAGGACAGATCGCTGATGATCGCCCGCGAGCCGCGCTCAAGCCGCAGGTCGCAGGCTAGAAGCATGGATGCAGCGCTTCTGTCCAAAGCCGTCGCACCCTCCCAGATCATCAGGGAGCGACTTTCCCGATCGTGACAAGTACACCGGTCGTGCCTGTTTTTATCACCTGCGTCATGCCGGCAAGATCACCCGGCTGAAGCTGTGCATTGCCGGATTTTGAAATGCGTGCCTCGATCACCACTTCAGGGAATTTGGACAAATTCATCCCGGGCGCCATCGCCATTGCATCGTTAAGCTCAAACGGCAACGGGAATCCGCTGGCCGTGGGTGCAGTCACACGCATCACGGCAAGCGGCATTCGCGGTCCCTCTTTGGCACGGGCAAATACGAAAAGCGTGTCGCCTGCCGCCAATTTGCTCGTGATTTCAGGTGCAATGGCGACCTTTCCCGTCACGCGGGCGCCTGTGGCGGATTTTGACGCGCTGTCAGCGTCGGCCTTGCCCGCTGGCATTGTTGGCGCGCCTGCTGCGGCTGATGCAGCTGGCAGCGGGGCCATCGGTCGGGGCGCATCGAGTTTTGTGGTCTTGACTTCCGCAATGATGGACTCCACCTCGCGATAGTCTGCAGAATCCTTCTGCAGCAGTGTCTTCAGCTTTTCCCAGTGGGCAAGTGACGCCGCGCGATTTCCCATGCGCAGTTCCGCAGTACCCGCTAACGCGAGCGCTTTCATATTGGTAGGCTCCAGCCTCAGAGCCTGCATGATCAGCGCATGCGGCTTGCCTTCGAATCTGCCTTGCTGCGTCATGACCGAGGCGTCAGCAAAATCGGCCAATAGCTGCGCGTCGTTGGGCGTTAGCGCCAGCGCACGCTCAAATGCCGCAGAGGCTTCGACAAAGCGCCCCAAGGCGTTCTGCGACCTCGCCAGCAAGATCCACCCACGAGGATCATTGGGGGTCTGCTGCATTTTCAGCTTCAGGCTTTCAACCATTGCCAGGATCTGCTTATCAGACATCGGTGGCTCTTCGCCGGCCGTCGCTTCTGGCGGACTGCCCGGGGCTGCCGCGCTCGCAGCAGGCATGCCAGCCATCTCGATTGCGCGCGGTGTCCCTAGGGTGCCATACAAGATCAGGGTTGTCATCGGCATCGCTACGGCAATGATCGCGACGAGCCACCATGGTCTGGCAGGTGCGTCAGGTAAGCTAGCCGCTTCTATCTGTGATTCAGGTACTTCGTCCACGACGCGCGCTGACAATTCGGCGAGCGCGGCACCATGCTCTGTTTCGCTGAGTGCGCCGCGTGCCAGTTCTTCATCCAGTTCACGCCGCTGTGATTTGTAAATTGCGACGTTGCTTCCTGCGTCTGAGACTGGACCGGCGCTCACGCGCTCGCGCAGTAAAGGCACGAAAACAAAAGCCAACGCAACAAACAACATTAGCAACGCAACGATCAGGAAAATAAGCACGGTCAGGTCAATCAAGTAAGAAGTCGGGAGGGTTTCAGTGCGGAAGGAACGCTTGTCATAAAAGCACGGCAAATTATAGCTTGCGGGTCTGTTGCCAGACGCCGCAAACCGCGTTGAACGCACTCGTTTCACACTATTTTGCGCAAACTGACTTCTTGGATTTGACTAAATATCAAAAACGGTTAGACTCATTTGCGTGGTTCGTTTAAGGTTTTTAACTCAGGTGGACCAAGTTTTATTTGCGTGGTTGCGTATTTGTTTGTTTCATTCCAGTGGGCGGAATTGAAGGTGGAATACGGTACCGATCAGTCATCAGGCTGACACCATCTACTCTTTCAACCGCAAGGTCGACGGGTCGCCGGGGTGGCCTGCTGAAAAAATAGCCTGAGGGGGCCACAGTCATCATGCGTCATCGCACTATTCTCGAGTATCGTGACTACCGATATTTAAAGTTGGCAGCGCTCATCGTTGTGGCGGTCATTTTTGCGTATGGCTGGTACAAATACCCGGTCGGGCACTATGGCGGCACCCCACTTGGATATACGCTCGGCACGATTGGCGCATTGCTTATCGTGTGGCTGATGTGGCTGGGCGTACAAAAGCGTCGCTACCGGACCACAGGCGACATCAAAGGCTGGCTGTCGGCGCATATCTATCTAGGCACATCGTTGATCGTCGTTGCGACGCTGCACGCTGCTTTCCAGATTGGTTGGAATGTGCATACGCTGGCTTACGTGCTGATGATGATTGTCATCCTCTCAGGTTTCTATGGCGTATATACCTATCTCAGGTTTCCAAGTCTCATGACCGAGAACCTCGCCGAAGACACCTTGGAGAGCCTTACGCTCAAAATTGCTGACATCGACCGCGAAGCACGCCGCCTGGCACTTGGCATGTCCGACGAGATGAATAAGGCCGTGCTGACCTCCATCAAGGAAACCCGTATCGGCGGTGGCGTCTATGCCCAACTGCGCGAGAATGTGCCCAATTGCCCGACAACGATAGCTGTCCAGTTGATCAAGGCGCGTGCGGGTACCGTGAAGGGGGAGGAGGCGCGCAAGCAGCAGGATCTTTATGGCTTGATGCTGCGCAAGCAGCGCCTCGTTGGGCGCGCACGTACCGACATCCGCTATAAAGCCATCATGGATATTTGGTTATTCTTTCATGTTCCCTTGTCCGTCGCGCTGCTAGCGGCACTGGTGGCACACATTGTCGCCGTTTTCTTCTATTGGTAGGCATTGATGAAAACCAAACTTGCAACCATAACGCGCAACAAGAAAGGTCAGCCCGCCAGCACCGAGCAGACGGTTGTCGCGGAAACACTTCGCATCGGACGCGGGGCCGATTGCAAGCTGCACTTGTCCGATCCACGCATTGCCCTGCTTCATGCCGAAATCATGTGCGGTGTGGACGGCGTGTCATTTGTCGAAGCGCGTGGTGGCGCAGTCAGTGTCGAGGGAAGGTTTGAAACCGCCGCGACCCTAAAGACCGGCCAGCGGTTGCTGATTGGGCCGTTTGAAGTCATTGTTTTGCCGCCGCAGCCGGACGTCGATCTTGCATTGAGCGTGGAACTTGTAGATCCGCTCAAAGACGACCTCGAGCAGGTTAAGAGCCAGGTCAAGGCAGGCATCAAGAGCACGTGGCTGTCCAAGCGTCTGTTCAGTTGGGTCGCGTTCGCGACCGTCTTGCTCGCGTTTCTCGTCTGGCCCGTAATGAATGCGCTGGATCGCAGCCACGGAAAAGAGCCTGTCAAAATCGCCGGGTTGACTGCCGATGCATCGTGGGATGTCGGGCCGCTCTCAAGCGCACACGCCAGCTTTGGAAGCAACTGCGGTGCGTGCCATCAGCAGCCATTTGTGCAAGTGACCAACGGTGCCTGCGAAGACTGCCACAAGAAAATCGGCTGGCACTTTGCGCTCGATACCAAGGAAGCCAAGGCGGTTCACACGGGCATTTTTGGCGATACCCAATGCTCCTCCTGCCACCGAGATCACAAAGGTCCAAATGGCCTGGTCAGATCGGATGCGACGCTTTGCACCGATTGTCACAAGAACCTCAAGTCCAAACATCCGAAGACCGGTGTCGCAGATGTCGCAGAATTTACCAAAGACCATCCGCCTTTCAAGGTGTCGATGCTGATTCCTGGCAAGACAGGACCAGAGGCACTTGTACGTATTCAGCAGGATGACAAGGCGCGCTATGTCGAATCGTCGGGGCTAAAATTTCCACATGATGTGCATATGAGCCCAAAAGGTTTGCGCGGTCCCGATGGCAAAGTGAAGATGGAATGCAAGAATTGCCACACCCCCGACGAGACCGGAACCAGATTCAAGCCGACAACGATGGGTGAGCATTGCCAATCCTGCCATTCACTTGAATTCGAACCGAAGGCGACCAAGCGCCAGGTGCCACACGGCAAAGTTGCCGACGTGATCGCGACGCTACAGGAATACTACGCACAGGCCGCGCTCTCCGATGCGCCAATCGACGTGGTGCTTGAGGACGGTATCAAACGCCCTGGTGCACGAACAGCTGAAACCAAGCGGCAGGCAGGACTGACCTGGGCCAACGCCAAGGCGGACAAGATCACCCAAGAGCTATTCGAAGTCCGGGTTTGTTTCGAGTGTCACCAGATTAAAAAGGGCGACGCAAACGCCGAACCAGAGGTCCGGTGGCAAATTGCGCCCATCGCCATCACTCAGCATTGGCTGCCTAAGTCGCGCTTTCCGCATAGTCAGCACGACACCAACAAGTGCGACTCCTGCCATGCCGTCACAAAATCAAAGTTGAGTTCGGATATTGCAATTCCGGACATCAAGAACTGTCGCGAATGCCATGGCGGTAATGTGACGGTCAAGGACAAGGCGCCAGGTACCTGCGAGACATGTCACGGCTTCCATACCGGTAGTCCCAAGTCGGGCGTGCCACCAATCTTGCCTGGCAGCAATCAGCCTAAGCTGATGCTTAAAGCTGCTGCGAACGCTACTTACCTCGCAAACTCGCCAACGGCTAAGTCAAACGGGACTGGCGGAGCGTCGCAATGATTCGACGACTGCTAGCGCTCACTACGATCAGCTTGATCGCACTGCTGGGTTCCTGTGGCGGCGGCAGTGGCGACGTCGGCACGGCCGTATGCACTGGCAGTTGCACGCCGCCCGCAACGATTACAGATTTTTTGACGGCAGACGATGTTCAACGCATCATCGCCCAAGCTGCGAATGAAGCGACCGCACGAAAACAACCCGCAACTATCGCGGTCGTTGATCGCGTCGGCAACGTGCTCGGTGTTTTTCGCATGACTGGCGCCAAGACAACCTTTCGGATCGGCACGGAAAGAGGCGTGGTCGGCGGCCTGGAGGGGATCGACATTCTTCCCGATACCTTTGCCGCGCTGACCAAAGCCATTACTGGCGCCTATCTTTCGTCCAATGGCAATGCATTTTCGACGCGCACGGCAAGTCAGATTGTTCAGGAAAATTTTAATCCGCGTGAATTCAACAACCCGGGGGGGCCACTTTACGGTGTGCAGTTCTCCCAATTGTCTTGCTCTGATCTGATGCGCAGAACTGACCATGGTACGGTGGGGCCGAAGAGATCTCCGCTCGGATTGGCAGCAGACCCGGGTGGGCTGCCGCTATACAAGAACAACCGCCTTGTTGGCGGAATTGGCGTCATCAGCGATGGCGTCTACGGCCTGGATCCAAATATTACGGATATAGACCAGGATGCTGACGAGTTGATCGCGGTTGCAGGAACGACAGGATACGCAGCACCAGATGACATCCGCGGCAATCGGATTACCGCCGATGGCCGAACCTTCCGATTCGTCGATTCAGAGTCGTTGCAGGCCAGTCCGGCACAGGCGCCAGCCTTTGCCAGTGTGTCAGGCGCCATGGTGGCTGTTGCCGGCTATTTCGAGGCACCGTTGCAGGCGCGGCAGGGCGTCTCATTTGGCAATGCAGCGTCGGGATTTCGCGCTGATACCGGGCCGTTTGCCGGCCAGGGCGGATTCATTCTCGTTGACAGCAACAATCAGAATCGTTACCCCGTGCGAGACGGCACCGATGGCCAACTGAAGTCGACCGAAGTCACGACCATCCTTCAGGAGGCACTGAAGGTCGCCAATCGTGCGCGAGCGCAGATACGTCGCCCGTTGGGCTCTGCAGTTCAGGTGACCATCTCAATTGTCGATACGCAGGGCGAAGTGCTGGCGCTGGCGCGTACACCTGACGGCCCCGTCTTCGGTACTGATGTATCGCTGCAAAAAGCGCGTAGCGCGCTACTTTTTTCGCACCCCAGTGCCGCAACTGAAATATCGGCGCTGCCATCGGCGAGCTATCTCGGTGCGGGCGGCAAGTCGGTACCCACGTTCCGGTCGTTTGCCGGCTACATGACGACTACGCGCCAGTTCTTCGGTGACCAGACCATGTTTTCCAATGGCATCGCATTTTCCAATCGAGCAGTCGGCAATCTCGCGAGACCGTTTTTCCCTGACGGTATCAGTGGCACAGAGCCGGGCCCATTCAGCACGCCTTACAGCAACTGGAGCCCGTTTCATCTTGGCTTGCAGCTCGATCTAAATTACAACGCCATCATCGGCTCGGCGACAGGTTCGGCCGCAGTCGGCTGTACCGGTCTTGCCCGCGCCAAGAATGGCATTCAGATTTTCCCGGGGTCGTTCCCGATCTATAGAAATTCACAGCTCGTAGGCGCAATCGGCATCTCCGGTGACGGTATTGATCAGGACGACATGGTGTCCTTTCTGGGGCTGGCCAACGCGGGCAAAATCATCGGCAATGGGATCGGCAATGCACCCAAGGCCATGCGTGCCGACAACCTCGCGCCGCGCGGCGAGGGCACCCGCCTCCGCTACGTAAACTGCCCGCAGGCGCCGTTCAATGACTCGACCGAGCAAAACGTATGCGAGGGGTTATGAAAATATCTCCCGCAAAGCTAACGCGAAATTGTCCGATGCCCAAGCTGATTGTCGTTGCCTTGATGTGGGCAGCGGCAGCGAACACTTTTGCACAGACGCCGCCGCCGACCGAGCCGGGCAAAGCGCCGGATGACAACCCATCAATCATTGAGCGTATCCGCCCGCAGGGCACGCCGCTCAAATATGAGTTGCCACCGATCGATCCCAAGCAAGTCCCGCCGCCGACGCCATTGATGCCACGCGAATCGGTGTCGGTGCCAGATCGCTGGCGCATTGTCGATGCGATTGTTCCTCTGAAACCGTGGTACGACCCTTATAACCACAATGTGCTGAAGGGCGACAAGCCGTTCGAACCGTTTGCAAAATGGGGGCCGGACTGGTTCCTCTCGCTCTCCGGCATTTCCGACACGTTGATCGAGACGCGACGTTTGCCCACCCCACCGGGCGCACAATCGTCATTGCGGCCAGGCGCCAACGATCAATTCGGGCGCCCGCGCCAAACCGTTCTGGTCGAGACGCTGATTCTGTCTATCGGTGTGCTCAAGGGCAACACCACGTTCAAGCCGCCAGACTATGAATTCCGCTTTGTTCCGGTCTTCCAGGTAAACCAGGCGCTGATCAGCGAGGTGCGCGGTCTGCGTGTCGATCCGCGCGAAGGCAAGAAGCGTACTGATACGCATTTGGCGATTCAGGAATTGTTCGGCGATGTGCATTTGCGCAATGTCTCGGTCCGCTACGACTTTGATTCGTTACGGGTGGGCATCCAGCCCTTTATTTCTGATTTTCGCGGATTCATTTTTCAGGACGTGCCCATCGGAATTCGTCTGTTTGGCATCCGCGACAATAACCAGATTCAATATAACCTCGCTTATTTCCGTCGCTTGGAAAAGGACACGAACAGCGGTTTGAATGACATTAACCAGGTGCCGCGTCGCGATCATCTTTTGGTGGCCAATATTTACAAACAGGACTTCCCGGTTTTAGGTCATACCACCCAGGCAACCATCATTCACAATATCAACCTCGAATCCGGGCCCGATTACTACGACAACAATCGTTTCCTGATTCGTCCGGCAGTGGTCGGCGATGTCCGCCCACATAACTATCGCGTAACGTATCTTGGTTTGAACGGCGACGGCCACTTCGGTGTGTGGAATCTGACGTCCTCTTTTTACGCAGCGCTGGGTGTTGATGATCGCAACCCGATCGCGCAAAAGCGGCAAAAGATTCGCGCCGGATTTGCAGCGGCGGAGTTATCGCGCGACTTTTCGTGGCTGCGCGTACGCGCCAATGCATTGATTGCAAGCGGCGACAAGAATCCTTTTGACGGTAAAGCCACTGGCTTCGATGCAATACTCGAAAACCCGCAATTTGCAGGCGCAGACACCAGCTTCTTCATTCGCCAGGCTGTGCCGCTCATCGGCGGTGGCGGCGTCGCGCTGTCAGGCCGCAACGGCATCCTGCCTTCGCTGCGGTCGTCGAAAGATCAAGGACAATCGAATTTCGTCAACCCCGGACTTTCCCTCGTTGGGTTCGGAGCCGATGCGGATCTGACGCCTGAGGTAAGGGTGCTAGGCAATATTTCAAAGCTGAATTTCATGAATACATCTGTCCTGGGTGTATTGCGCAATCAAACGCCGCCATCGAAAGACCTTGGTATCGATGTCTCCATGGGAATTCAATACCGGCCTTTCATGTCACAAAACGTCGTGTTCAATGCCTCTGCTGCAGCGTTGCTTCCGGGCAAGGGCTTGAAGCAGCTATACGAAGAGAATAGGCGCGGCCCGCAGTATTCGATACTTATGAATTTGTTGTTGACTTATTAAAATGACTCCATACACAAATATCAAAAACTCAAGCACCAGCGCGGCTCCCAGAGGCATTTTGCTCGGCGTAGCCCGCCTGTGCTTAACCTCTGCTTTCGCATGCCTGTTGTTTGGGCTGACCGGAGCCGTCTCGGCGGCGGATCAAGCAAAAGCGTTGGACATCAAATACACCAGCCATCCGCCGGCGCCAGAGCGCCAGACTGCAAAGGATGCGGACAAAAAATCGCTGGGCTGCATGTCCTGTCACACTGGCACCGACCGTCACACCATGCATGCCAATCCAGGTGTGGTGCTGGGCTGCACCGACTGCCACGGCGGCGACGTCTCGGTGGTAAAGCCGAAAGGCGCCGAATATAAGGGCAAAGACGACGCACTCTATGGAATGGCGATGTCGCGCGCGCATATTAGTCCACGCTTCCCAAAAGTCTGGCACACGCCAGATTCTGCCAATCCGAAAGGTTCCTACGCGAAACTGAATCAGGAGTCGAAAGAATTCGTTCGGTTTATCAATCCAGGTGATTTGCGCGTCGCGCGTGAAGCCTGCGGTGCCTGCCATCTGGAAACCGTTCAACGCGTCGAGCGCAGCCTGATGTCCACCAGCGCCATGCTCTGGGGCGGCGCCGCGTACAACAACGGGATACTGCCGTTCAAGCGCTATATTCTCGGCGAGGCTTATAGCGCCGATGGTGTGGGCGCGCTCCTCAAAAATCCGATCCCGGTCAATGAGCATATGACTCAAATGGGCATTTTGCCTTCAGTCGCTCCGCTACCCGCCTGGGAAACAGTTCCACCAGGAGATATCTTCCGTGTGTTTGAGCGCGGCGGTCGGGTTATCAATAGCGGCTTTCCAGAAGTTGGCGTTCCCAACAGTACTGGTGCTCTGCAAAGGCTCGACGAGCCCGGCAGGCCCGATATCAAGCAATCCAATCGCGGGCCAGCCACCGGGCAGCGCATAGCCGTGCCGGTCATCAATATCACGAAGACCCGCTTGAATGACCCGCACTTGTGGTTCCTGGGAACCAACGAGCAGCCGGGAGACTATCGCTCTTCGGGTTGCACGGCGTGTCACACCGTGTATGCCAATGACCGTGACCCGTCGCGGTCCGGCGTGTACGCCAAATTCGGCCACGAAGGCAAAACTCAAACCATTGATCCAACGATTCCAAAAGACAAATCTGGCCATCCGATCAAGCATGAATTTACGCGGGCCATTCCGTCGTCCCAGTGCATGGTCTGCCACATGCACCAGCCCAATATATTCGTGAATAGTTTCTATGGCGCGACCATGTGGGACTACGAGTCAGACGCGCCATCGATGTGGCCGAAGAAGCAAAAATATCCGACCTCTGACGAGATACGCGAGATCCAGAATCGAAATCCGGAAGAGGCCGCAATACGCGGACTTTGGGGTGACCCCGAGTTTTCAAAAAAGGTTTCAGAGCTGAATCCGACGCTCAAAGACACGCAGTTCGCCGATTATCACGGCCACGGCTGGAATTTCCGATACATATTCAAGCGCGACCGCAAAGGCACCTTGCTCGACAAGGACAGCAAGCCAGTCGACGACAAGGATCCCAAGAAATTCGAAAAGGCTGTTCACCTGACATCGATACATCTTGATCTTGGTATGCACTGCGTGGATTGCCATTTCGTACAAGACGCCCACGGTAACGGCCACATTTACGGTGAAGTTGCTGCTGCGGTCGAGATCGACTGCGCCGATTGTCACGGTACGTCCAACAAGTATCCCACGCTGCAAACCAGCGGACCTGCAGCGCAGCCAGGCGGACGCGATCTGTTGACGCTTCGCACGCAAGACGGGCGGAAGCGATTTGAATGGAAAGAGGGCAAGCTGTATCAGCGTTCGGCGCTTGATCCGAAACTTGAATGGGAAATGAGTCTCGTAAAAGATAGCGTGACCCCTGGACATCCGAAGTACAACGAAAAGGCGGCGCGCTCCAAGCTGATGCATTCGGGCCAGGACGGCCGCGATGGAAAATGGGGTCCTCCGGATCCAAATGGCAAGACCGAGTATGCACACGCAAACGAGAAGATGACTTGTTACACCTGTCATCTCTCCTGGACAACTTCCTGCGCTGGTTGCCACTTGCCGATCCAGGCGAACTGGAAAACCGAGCGCCTGCACTACGAAGGTGGTGAGACGCGCAACTACGCATCCTATAATCCGCAAGTTGCGCGCGACGATATGTTCCAGCTCGGCAAGCATGGCCCGGTCAAGGGGGCACGAGTGGCTCCAATTCGTTCAAGTTCGGCGCTAATACTTAGCTCGGTGAATTCAAACCGCGAGAAAATCTACATCCAGCAGCCACCAATAGCAGCAAGCGGTCATTCGTCCCAAGCATTCGCGCCGCATTACCCGCACACCGAACGCAAGACCGAAACCAAAACATGCACCGACTGCCACCTGAGCCAGGCCAATGACAACAACGCGATCATGGCCCAGTTGCTGTTGCAGGGAACCAACTTTGTCAATTTCGTGGGATACAACGCGTGGGTAGGCTCAGCGAAAAATGTCGAGGCAGTTCAGGTCACAGAATGGGATGAACCACAGGCGGTGATCGGCAGCTATCTGCAAAAGTATGCATATCCGGATTGGTTTGGCGACCACCAAAAACGCGGCATGGAATTGCCAGAAGCGCACAATCACAAGACGGCCGGTGCGGCGCGATGTCTGACGTTGCGCGGCGAATACCTGTTCGTCGCTGAAGGCGCAGGCGGTTTCCGCGTCTATGACGTAGCCAATATTGCCAACAAGGGTGTGTCACAGCGCATAATCACCGCACCGTTTTCGCCGCTCGGACACGACGCGCACATCCCTAGCAAGAACGCGACTTGCATGGCGCTACCGACTAACCAGCCGATAGCGCCGACGCGAAACGTGGGCGACTTGATGCGGGTGACAAACGAGGAACAGGCGTTCCATCCTATCTACAACTACGCTTTCGTGGTTGACGCCGAGGAAGGTCTGATCGTTACCAACGTCAATACTTTTGCCGATGGCGAACCGCGTAACAATTTCCTCACCCGCGCCACTACCTGGAACGAAGGCAATGTACTGAAAGGCGCGAGGCACATCACCTTGGGGGGGCACTATGCCTACATCGCCACCGACGCCGGCCTTGTTATCCTCAACATCAATGACCCGCTCAAGCCAACGGTAGCAGCAAAGCTTTCGATCAGGGATATGCGCGCATCCGCTTTGCAGTTCCGCTACCTGTTCGCGACTTCAGCCGAAGGCCTGCAGGTAATCGACGTGACGTCGCCAGAAAAACCAGCGATGGTTGGTACGGCTAACGTGCCGCTCGCCGATGCCCGTGGTATCTACGTCGCACGCACCTACGCCTATGTCGCTGCCGGCAAGGACGGCTTGGTCATTGTCGACATTGAGACGCCGCACGCGCCTAAGGAGTTGACGCGTTTCACAGCGGATGGAAAGCTAAATGATGCGCAAGATGTCATCGTTGGCTCGACCAATGCTTCCCTGTTCGCGTACGTCGCCGACGGGGTCAATGGACTGAAAGTTATTCAATTGACATCACCCGATTCGCAGCCGAAATTCTACGGATTTTCACCCGAAACGAAGCCGCAACTGATCGCCTGGCGGAAAACTGTCTCCGCAGCCTTGGGTTTGGCCAAGGGGTTGGATCGCGACCGAGCCGTAGATGAGACCGGTGGGCAAATTGCGGTGTTTGGCCGCATCGGTTCCAGACCATTCAACGGCGATGAAATGGCGCGGTTCTATCGAAATCCCAATGGATCGTTATGGACCGTGAAGGACGCGATCGACCGGGCCAGCTTTGTTGACACCAGACCCTCAGGAGCAAAAAAATGAAGCGATGGATGATGTGGTGTTCGACGCTGCGGGCCGCGTCAAGATCGGTCTCGTGGGTGTTCTTGCTTGCAGCGCCGTTCGTGTCGATGCAACCTTATGCGCAGCCGCTGCCTTACCAGTCTCCGCATCAGACGCTGGGCACGGTTACCTGCGCGTCCAGCCTGTGCCACGGCTCCGTAAAGCTCTGGAAAGATTCAAACGTCTTGCAGAACGAGTACCTGACGTGGTCCAGAATCGACAAGCACGCGCGCGCCTATAACGTGCTGCTGAACGAGCGTTCGCAACGAATTGCCAAGAATCTTGGCCTTTCGCAGCCCGCACACGAAGCCAAGATCTGTCTGGACTGCCACGCACACGTAGTAGCTGACAAAAACAAGGGTGAGCGCTTCAAGATATCCGACGGCGTGACCTGCGAAGGCTGTCATGGACCGGCGGAAGCGTGGGTCAGGACGCACGTTGAACCTGAGGGTGCCGCTGCCGCGCAGCATGCCAAGAATGTCGCTGACGGAATGTATCCGACCTCTGATCCGGTGGCCCGCGCAAAACTCTGTATGTCGTGCCATTACGGTAACAAGGACAAGCTCGTCACCCACCGTATCATGGGGGCGGGGCATCCGCGAATGAGCTTTGAACTCGATACCTTTACCGAGATCGCGCCGAAGCACTTTGTGATCGACAAAGACTACAGTGAGCGCAAAAAAGTGTGGGATGGTGCCAAAACTTGGGGAATCGGGCAGGCGCTTGCCGTCTCCGAAACAATGAGCATCCTCGCTGATCCTAAGCGTGGGCGCGACGGCGTATTCCCCGAGTTGGTGCTGTTTGACTGCCACGCCTGCCATCACCCCATGGGCGAGAATCGCTGGAAACCAAAGACCGCATTCGGCCCAAGCATCTCTCCTGGTTTGGTTCGACTCAATGATTCCAGCATGTTGATGCTGCGAGCAATTGCTCGCACAATCGACCCCAAATTGGGTGACCGTGTCGTTCAGCAAACGCAGAAGCTTCATCGTGCCATCGCCGGCGAAGGTGACGCATTCGCTGAGGCGGCCGCATTGAAAAAGCTTGCTGACGAAGCCGTCCCGGTGATAGCGGGTGCCAACTTCTCCAGTCAAACCATGTCGGCCGTACTTGTGCGCCTGATCGATGATGGCGTTCAAGGTGTCTATAGTGACTACGCGGCCGCAGAGCAAGCCACATTGGCCATCGGCAGCGTAGCTGCCTTTCTCGCCAAGCAAGGGGCGATGACGGCTCCACAGAAATTCAATGCGACGCTCAAAAAATTGACGGCGTCCCTGGCAATGGACGAGCAATACAAACCACGGGAATTTGAGACGCTGCTCAAGGAGTTACGTAGTCAAACCGGAACTGTTGCGGCAACGACCAAGGCGACTGCCGCAGTCGCGCCGACAGTACCAGCGGGAGCAAAGCTATGAGTGACCAATTCGACATCGCAATCATCGGTTCCGGTCCGGCCGGTATTTCTGCTGCCGGACACGCCGCAGAGCTAAAGCTGTCGCATGTGCTGCTCGAGGCCCAAAAGGACCACTTCGCAGACACCATCTACAAATACCAGAAGGGCAAACACGTGATGGCCGAGCCGGCGATTTTGCCGTTGCGCAGCCCGCTGGATTTCGCCGAGGGTACTCGTGAGAATATCCTGGGCATCTGGGATACACAGCTCAAAAAGCACGCCGTGAACATTCGCTATGGCTGCGAAGTTGCCTCAATCAAAGGTGCGAAAGGTGATTTCACGATTGTCACGACTGACGGCACCGAGGTACGCGCAAAGAGCATCGTCTTATCTATTGGCTTGCAAGGTAACCTCCGCAAACTCGGTGTGCCGGGCGAAAATCTGCCGACGGTTCAATACCAGTTAGATGACCCAGCGGCATACGAAGATGAAACCATCATCGTGGTCGGCGCGGGTGACGCAGGAATCGAGAACGCGTTGGCTTTATCGAAGCAAAACCGCGTCATCCTCATCAATCGTATCGATGAGTTCTTTCGAGTCAAAGACGGCAACATCGCGCTCATACTCGCGGCCGACAAGGAAGACAAAGTCGCCATCCGCTACAGCACTACGGTGGAACGTGTCGATGACACACCGGTGACTGAAACAAACAAGTTTCCAATGATGTTCATCGCCAACACCAAGACCGGTCAGGAGTCGATACCTTGCCACCGCATCATTGCGCGTCTGGGGGCGATCCCGCCGCGCAAATTGGTAGAGAGCTTCGGCATTACCTTCCCCAACGCCAACATGGATGCCGTACCAGCATTAACATCGCATTACGAGTCAAACGTCCCGGGCATCTACGTCGTCGGCGCGCTGGGCGGTTATCCGCTCATCAAGCAGGCCATGAACCAGGGCTACGAAGCGATCGAGTACATCCTCGGTAACGACGTCGAACCGGCTGATGAACCGGTGCTACGCGCCAAATTCAAAAACGTCAAGATCACCACCGTTGCGGAAGCCGTGCAACACATCCAGAAGAGCGTGCCACTGCTGTCGAGTCTTACCCAATTGCAGTTGCGCGAACTATTAATGGAGAGTGAAATTCATCGCCCCGAAGAGGGCAGCGTAATCTTCAATCAGAACGATTACACCAATTCGTTTTACTCGATCGTTGAAGGTAGCGTCACTATCGAGTTGACGGATCAAAAGGGCCAGCAAGTCAAGTTTGAACTCGGCAAAGGCGATTTCTTCGGCGAAATGGGTCTACTATCTGGTCGTCGCCGGACGGCAACAACGCGCGCCGGCATAAAAACCTTGCTGCTGGAGACGCCTCGCCGCAGCATGTTGAAATTGCTCGCCTCTGTCGAGTCGGTACGCAAGACACTCGATGCAGTACAGATGAAACGCGCTGTGCGGCAATTCCTTTCGCAGGGCTTGCCTGAGAGGGACGTCGATTACCTCGTCGAGAGCGCGACGCTCAAGCGCTATGCGGCTAATGAAGTTCTTTTCAAGGATGGCGACAAAGCTGATGGCCTATACCTGATTCGGCGCGGCTCGGTCACTGTTTCCCGCCAGATTGCAGGCAAGGAAATCGTACTTTCCTACGTTGCCGCCGGTAACTATGTCGGCGAGATGGCGCTGCTGTCGGACGCCCCAAGAAACGCGACCGTGCGGGCAGCGGTACCGACCGAAATAATCATGCTCGAGGCAACACGATTTACCGAAGTCATGTCGTCACACTCCACCATTCAGGCGCGCATGAGTGCCCAGTCGATGGAGCGCATCAAGTCAAATCAGGCGATGGAATCGAAATCCGAATCCGGCAGCCTCATTTCGTTCCTGATGGCCCAAGGCCTCGGTGAAGCCACAGATGTGTTGCTGATAGACGAAGCACTTTGCGTGAGATGCAATAACTGCGAAAAAGCCTGCGCCGAAACGCACGACGGCACCTCGCGACTGAACCGTGAGGCGGGTCCGACGTTTGCACAGATTCACGTGCCCACATCCTGTCGCCACTGCGAACATCCGCATTGCATGAAGGATTGCCCGCCCGACGCGATCAAGCGTTCCACCAACGGTGAGGTATTCATCTCCAGCACTTGCATCGGCTGCGGCAACTGCGAACGCAATTGCCCATACGGCGTGATTCAGTTGGCACCGCTGGAGCCCAAGAAGAGCAAGCCATCACTCCTGTCGTGGCTGATGTTCGGTCTTGGTGAAGAGCCGGGCGTACACAAGAAGAGTAAGGACAAAACTTTGCTCAAAAAGGCCGTGAAGTGCGACATGTGCAAGGACCAGTCTGGCGGTCCGGCTTGCGTGCGCTCGTGCCCGACGGGTGCAGCTATTCGCGTAGCACCGGAAAAATTCCTGGAATACACCGGCGGCTCAGAAGCTTAAACTCGCCTATTGGCGGGTCTCGTGGAGCAAAACGCCTGGAGAGGGCCGCCGCTGCTGGAGTCTGTGTTTTTAGTGGCCCTTTCCCGACCTGTCGCCAACAGAAGTTTGGCGTGCGATTTGAAAGCATCGCTAGCCTGCATATTTCACCATAGTCTTGTTTTGCGGGTGGGGTCATCGATGAAGTCAGAATTGGCGCACTTGACGAGCTAAATGCTACTTTTCGCCCGTCGTTTTCCGCCTCACATGATTTGTGGTCGAACCTCCCCCTCC
>JANMZU010000409.1:0-1724 GCA_031383585.1 Betaproteobacteria bacterium | reverse complement strand
GAGCTATCGCTGTTAAAGCCGACATGGCTGGGGGCCTTCGGCGCCGGTAGACGTTTTACCAGGCTGAAATCTGCACCGTTGTAGATATCGATACGATCCAGCCGCAAACTGATGGAGACAAACCATTTCTTGTCAGGACTGAAACCAATTTGGTAGGGGTCTGATATCTTGTCCAGCCGCCGCTTGAACTCACCGGTCACGGGATCCAGAAACACCAAATCATTTGATGTGGCGTTGGCGACGATGAGCATTTGATCGTCCGGCGTGGCCATCAAATGGTGGGGTTCCTTACCAACGGGAAACCGTTTAGTCTCAACCATCGTCGCTTTGTCTATCAGGCTTACTGTGCCTTCACCGGAATTGAGCACGACAACCACCTCGGCATTGGCCAGCCCGATATAGCTGCCAAGCGCGCCAGCAGCACAAACCAACACCAACAATTTCAGCTTGCTAAAATTCACAAAAAGCCCTTCCAATCACAATGTTACGAGTCAAATATGGGCGTGGCCAGAGTACTCGCATGCTACCATGGGCACACGTTACTCAACGCTTCAACACACGCCGCAGCCGACCCCTCTTCAGCCCAAATGTCAATTAAGTTTTGCTCGCAATGCGGGTCGGAAAATATCGAGGTGCGCTCGCCGCCCGGCGACGACCGCGTCCGTGAAATTTGTGGTGCATGCGGACACATCCACTACGTAAACCCAAAAATTGTCGTCGGCAGTATCCCCGTCTGGGGTGAGCAAATTCTGCTTTGCAAACGGGCGATCGAGCCGCGCTATGGCAAGTGGACTTTGCCGGCAGGCTTCATGGAAGAGCACGAAACACTTGCCGAAGGTGCCACGCGGGAAACGCTTGAAGAGGCCGGCGCGCGAATCACGATCGAGAAACTCTATGCGAGCTACTCATTGCCGGAAATCAGTCAGGTATATGTGCTGTTTCTCGCCAAGCTTGATGACCTCAACTATGCTGCTGGTATCGAAAGCCTCGAAGTCAAGCTGTTCTTGGAGAGTGAAATACCCTGGCAGGAGCTGGCTTTTGCGACGATTGGCGAGGCGCTGAGACGCTATTTCGCTGAGCGCGCGGAAGGCGTTTATGCGCCGCATTTTGCGGATCTTAGGCGAGCGCCTAAAAAATAAAATCCTTTATTTGGCGGGGATCTCCGGACATTTTCACTCGAACTGCCCCGCCAAATGGCGTTCTACAAGAATTTTTGCGTGAATCGCCGGCTTACTTCCGACGCCACTCCGTCAACCCACCCGGCTTGTCTTCCAGAACGATCCCGGCCGCATCAAGTTGCTTGCGAATTGCGTCCGCACGGGCAAAGTCCCTGCCCTTCTTCGCGGCATTACGCTCATCGACCAGTGTATCGACATCTAGCTGCCCAGCGTCTGCCGCACCTTGCACGAACGCTGCAGGCACATCCTGAAAAAATCCCAGCGTGCCTCCCAGCGCTCGAAGCAATCCCGCGATTTCGGCCGACTTGGTCCGGTTCAGCTCCCGGCGCAATTCATGCAAAACCGTCAACGCGGCGGGCGTATCAAAGTCGTCTTCCATCGCTTCGCGAAATTTCTTCGCCACTGGATGTTCCCAATCGAGTTCAACCACTGCTGCTGGCGTTTCTTTCAGGGCAATATAGAAGCCCAATAGCGACTGACGAGCGTCTTCGAGCATTTCCCATGAGTAACTGATCTCGCTCCGGTAGTGGCCACGCAGCAGGAAGT
>JANMZU010000268.1:0-3317 GCA_031383585.1 Betaproteobacteria bacterium | reverse complement strand
CCCCACCCTGATGAGCGATTGACGGTGCAATAAAAGCGCCATTTTTCGCCTTTTAAGGCGCTGCCGCAGCAGGACGTTTTCTTTATCTTCTCACCTCGATTAACGAAGTGAGGTTGGAGTGAACGTCTTGAAACCACATCTGCAAACAACGGTATTTACCCTGCTGGCGGCCGACAAGAGCCAGCGCGAGATTGCGCGGGTCACGCAAATCGATCGCAAAACCATTCGCGCCCTTGCACGGCGCTTTGCGGCGGAACAATCAAATTCCCCCGGGGCGGCCACCGGCTCGGACGGTCAAATTCCCCCACCCCGACCACCGGGGCCTGGCAGGCAATCGATCTCCGCCTGTGAACCCCATCGCACTTTCATAGAGGAGCAGTTGCAGCTTCGGCGTAATTTCACCGCCATCTACCAGGACCTGGTTGACCAGTTTGGCTTTTGCGCCAGCTACAACAGTGTCAAGCGCTTCGGTGCCACCATCGTCCTGCGCGATCCAGAGCAATTTGACCGACTCGAATTTGCCGCCGGCGAAGAGGTGCAAGTCGATTACGGTGAGGGCGCTCTCACACGTGTTCCCGGCACAGACCGTTACCGTCGACCCAGGCTATTTGTGTGCACGCTGCGGTTCTCACGACGCAGTTTCCGGCGCGTGGTGTGGAAGTCCAGCCAGCAGACATGGGCCAGGCTGCATGAACAGGCCTGGCGTTACTTCGGGGGAACGACCCAATACGTCGTACTCGACAATCTCCAGGAAGGCGTCATCAAGCCGGACCTGTACGAGCCGGAACTCAATGCCGTCTATGCCGCCATGCTTGCGCACTATGGCGTCGTCGCTGACCCAGCACGCGTACGCGACCCCAATCGCAAGGGCACCGTCGAGAATGCGATCCAGCATACCCAGAGCACGGCGCTCAAAGGTCGGCGCTTCGAAACGATCGAGGCGCAAAACGACTTCCTCGAACACTGGGAAACCACCTGGGCCGCACAACGTATTCACGGCAGTACCCGCCGCCAGGTCGAAGCCATGTTTCAGGAGGAGAGACGGTCACTGAAGTCCCTGCCGCTGCAGGGCTTTCAGTACTTCACCGAATGCGAACGCACCGTCTGCGATGACTCTTGCGTCAGGGTCGAACACAGCAGCTATGCTGCGCGTCCGGCCCGCATCGGCAGTCTCGTCCTGGTGCGCCAATTCGACGACCGCATCGAGATCCGTGATCTGCAGTCCCAAGCCTTGCTGCGTACCCACCAACGTGCCGCGCTGCCCGGTAGCGTGATCCTGCCTGACGATGAGCGTCCTTTCAATCCCTCGCGTGAAACCCGCCGCATCCTGGCGCAGGCCAAGGCAATCGGCCCGTCTGCCGAACAACTGTGCCAGAGCCTGTTCGACAGTGAAGGGCGTGTCGGCCAGCGCCGCCTGTGGGGCATCGTCGGCCTGGTCAAACGGTATCCGCGCCGACTGATCGACCAAGCCTGCGCGCTGGCCTTGCACGATGGCATTCGCAGCTACCCGCAGATTAAAGCCCTGACCGAGCGCCTGCTCAATGAAGCCCTGGCCGACATCGATGCGCCGGTTCAAGGCGAACTGAAGCTCACGCAGGATGACCCTTTGATTCGGGGCGGCGATGACTATGCCGACCTGTTCAACCTTGGCGCTCAAAACAGCGCCGCTTTGCCCACCACGACCCTGAAGGAATCAGCATGACCATGAGCATGAACGAAATCGAGCGCGCACTGCGTGCATTACGCCTGTCCGGCATCCGCGCCACGCTGGACACCCGCATTCTGCAGGCCCAGACCAATCAGGAGCCGTTCCTGGACACGTTCTCGATGATTTTGCAGGATGAGCTTGACCGGCGCCGCTCCCGCCTGATGGCGCGTCGTTACCAGCAGTCCGGCTTGGACGAGCGTGCCACATTGAACGACTTTGACTGGCGCTTCAATCCAAAGCTGCCGCGTCAGGCTTGCTTTGAATTGCATACGCTCAAGTTCATCGCCGAAGGGCAGAACGGGTTGATCATCGGCAAGCCCGGCACCGGCAAAAGCCATATCGCCAAGGCGGTGGCCTATCAGGCCACGCTGCAGGGGCACGACGTGCGGTATCTGGAGGCTGATAGCGTCTTCGCGCAATATGCGCTGGGGAGTGCTGCCGATCAGCAGCGACTGCTACGACCGTTGCTTGATGCGGACTTGGTGGTGCTCGACGACTTGTTCCTGGCCAGGCGTATCAGCGATAGCGCGGGCGAGTTGTTGCAGACGCTGGTTCACCAGCGCTACAAGTTGCGGCGCAGTATCTTCGTTACATCAAACCGGGTGGTGCAGGACTGGGGCAAGTACTTGGGCGACAACACGATGGCCACGACCATTCTGGACCGTTTGATGCATCGCTCGCATTTGCTTGAGTTCGAGGGTAAGAGCTATCGGCTCAAGGAGGCGGCTTCACGCCTGGTGCAACAGCCGGCAGGCAACTGATGGACATTTCAGATCAACCTGACCAATGCTTGCGTTACGCAGTAACGAGCATACGAACGTTACTGCGTAACGAATTCAACAGAGGCCGCCAATGGCAAAAACCGTAGCGCAAAGACAGGCGGCATACCGGGCGCGTCGTCCACAGGCAGGCGATGACGGTAACGGTGAACGTCGCCTGAATCTGTGGATTAGCACCGGCGCCAACTTGGCGATCGAACGACTGGCGCGTCGTTACTGCGTAACGAAACAGCAGATGATTGAGCGGCTAGCTGTTGCCGAGGATGAGCGCATCTTGTCGGGCATTGGTCTGGATTCGCCCGAATGGACGGCCTACTTTGAAAAAGCGACCGTTACGCCGTAACGCAGTCGCGATCCACCACGAAATGCAGCTAAAAAATTCGCCTCGTCGTGATCGACTGAACTACAATTTCGAACGTCCTGCCCGGGGGATTTTGGGTGACCGTAAGTGGGGGAGTTTGAAGTGGCCAACGGGGGATTTCCGGCATTCCTGTGTTGGCTTTGGTCACGAATGGTTAACGAACTTTTACCACATCACTTGTGGACAAGACGCACTAAAAAAGCGGCGAGATCATCGCTTAAGGGAATAGCAAGTCAGTCGCGGCTAAATTCGCAGCCCTCTTATGCTCTATGGACGTTTAAATTAGACCGGTCAATTTATCCCACGAATGCTCGCAACAACGGAGACGTCCATCGACTCGACTTCGTCATCCCTATTTACCAGTACGGTGAAAATGACGGGCAACTTAGCGTTGCTGAATGCGCCGCCCCAAGCATTAATCGGCTGAGAAACGCTGGAATCTGCAATAAATGCGTCGACTGTTTTCGTC